>DASRZA010000057.1:0-3234 GCA_035686845.1 Armatimonadota bacterium
GAACGCCGACCAGGAGCTCGGGTGTATCCGCCGCTGAGAGCATTTCATCGATCACAACGTCGATTTCGGCATCCCGGAAGTCGTCAATCACGTCGAGGCGCTTCTCCTGCTCGTTCAGCCGCTCCCGCAGGCGGCGGGCCGCGTCGGCGTGCCAGAAGAGATGCCGCCCGGTTTCGATCTTCACCTCCAGTTCGGCGATCGCCAGTGTCCATGAGCCGATGCCGTGGGCCAGGCGGCGCTCGAAATAGAAGAACCGGAGCAGGCGCCGCGCATTCTCCTCCACGCTGAATTTGCCGCCCAACTTCCGCCGATCGCGCGGAAAGTGATAGGGGAATGCGGCGCGCCGGGCCGAAGCTGCGGCTCGTTCTTCCGGACGGGAGACCGGAGGAATCGGCTGTCCCGGAATCCCGGCGCCCGCGGCCGCGTCGCCGGCCGCGGGATGGTCGACGGCTATCACGACCCCGGCAGTGTTGGACGGGTTCGAAATGGTGGAATCAGGCATATATCGCCTCCTCGGTAGAATGACGGGGGTGCATTACCCTTCGGATTCGATTATTGCCGGCGACTTCCTGCCGGCGTTGGAACCCCTGGGTGAGTGCGAGACAGTCTCGTTTTCATCAGCCTGTTCGGCATCCTGCAAATCCGACGGATGCAAATGAACGATCCGGCCATTGATGAGGACTACCAGGTCCGCGCCGGTACGAATTGCGTCCGTTCTCGCCCGGCGAGCGGCGCGGCCGAGGGCCGCAAACGCACCCACAATAAGCGGATCCTTTGAGTCCTCAACGCGCTTTGGATTCATCCTTTGTATCCCCAATCGATCAGTATTGGCGCCGGCCCTGAATTATCGTACAACACCTAGCGGCTAACGAGGGCACGATAAATATTGTCAAAGTTCTTCCTGCTCTCGATGATCCGCCGGCGGATCATTTCCTCTGGTACATTATGGCCTCCACCGCGCACGCGCTCCACAACTCGAGCCACTGCAACCTCCGCAGACGAGAGCGCCAGAAAGTACAGCGTCACCCGGTATCCAATGCTCTGCCATTCCGGGATTCTCCGGGCGTACGAACGGCCGGAGAGGGTGGTTTCAAAACCGAAGCTCTCGCGCCGTTCTACCAGCTCGGCGATTCTCTCCAGCATGATTCGGCCAGCGGCGAATGCCGCACGCTCCGGAGCGAAGGGGGAGAGGCCGGAGGCGATGAGGTCCGCGTTCACGAACTGCGGGCATTGCGCCTCGCCGGGGAGGAATTCACGCGCGAATGTGGTCTTGCCAGCGCCGTTGGGACCGGCGAGAATCAGGATCTTCTTTGAAGCGCCCCGACCGGCGCCGGCGCCGATACCCTCAACATCATCGCTCAAAAACTACGCGCCTTCGTGCAGCGGATGTCCGATCTCCCAGTGATGGCCGAAGGGATCGACCACGCGTCCCAGGCGCCAGCCATAATTATTTTCCATGGCGACAATTTCGCGGGCGCCGGCCGATATCGCCCTCGCGAACATGGCATCGGGTTCCGGGACGGTCAAGATCATTCGAACCGTTCCGCCGCTCAACGTTTCCGGACTGAAATTGGCGTTTTCGGGGGATTCGTCGGCTACCCAGAACTCAGCGCCATCCACCGACAAGCGCGATACCACGGAACCGCCGGGATCCTCCACCCGGAACACTTCAATCGCCCCAAACGCCGACTTGTAGAACTCGACCGCTCGCGCGCCATTACGCACCGATAGGAACGGCGCGATCGAAGTTATGATGGAGCGATCCTGGTTGGCTTCCGATGTCATCTACGCCTCCTCGGTATACTGTCAATGCCGCGTCACAGTCTCCGATAACGCCTAAAGCATGATCTGATTCACATCATAGCAGAACGGAATGGGTTATCGCGGACGTGGCCGTCCGCGGGGCGTTATCGCCGCCGCGTAAATCGCCGAAAGGATTCGGCGCCTAAAGCCGGCCGCGGGCGCGATCCTCGCGTGATGTGCGCCACAACAACCAACCGTCCGGTTTGGCTGAGGCCGGACGATCATTGTTCGGCGGGGGACCGCCTCGTATATCCCGCCTGCAATTCCTTACGCCTTGAAATTCCGGTGGATGTACTTCATCGGCGGGCGTTCGTTGCGGCCGTGACCGGCGGGATTGATACCGGAAAGATAGAGCGCGGTGGCGTAGACATCGCCATGATCCGGTACCCACGCCTGTGGATTTGGCGTGCGCCCTTTAATTGGCTCGCCCGTGTCGGGGTTAAAGGCCGGGTCCATTGAGCCGTCAGGGAGGAGCGGGATAGCCATCATGGTTTTCGATCCCACCTTGCCGTACTGTTTATTGCCACGGACATTGGCGCCAATAAAAGCGGCCGAGGTAACCTTCCAGTGCTGTGAGATATCCTGCGCCGCAATCAACTTCTTCTTTTCGGTTTCCGGTACTGTCATCTTGACAATATCTTCGACGCCACCATGAATCGTGCGCCCGAACTCAGAGGTGATCACGATGTTCGTGTGATCGAAAAGGCTCTTGCCGGTTTTTCCGTGTTCGGTGGACTTGAGGAGCTGCACAAACGTATTCAGCGGATCCCAGAGATTCTCCGCCATAATACGCTCCTGATTCGGCTCGCCCACCGGTGTTCCATCTTTCCGCCAGAGCGCGCCCCGTGAATAATGGCTGTCAAATAGCCGGATATTGCGTGACTCCAGCCAGAAACCACATCCCAGGCCGGCTCGCAACAGTTCATAGGTCATCATCGCCTGCACGTTGATCGAAGGCGAAAACTTCGTGCGCGCCTTATTGCCGTTCACGCTGGTATAAGTGATCAGCTCATCGCCCGGCTGAACGTTGAACTTCGACTTGAGATCAGGGTCGGTGAAGAGCCGGCTGAGCAGTGAGCGATCCAGTTTCAACCCATCCGCCGCCAGGCGTTGGTAAATCTTCCGGGCGGAGTCGTAGCTCTGCACCACTTCCAGATTGGCGTCCCGGCTCAGATAGCTGTCGGAGTTATCCAGGAAATGTTGAATCTGCTGGTTCACCGGGTCGCTCGATTCCGTCTTCATTCGCATCAGGAACTGGCGGAGGTTGGATGGCGTTCCCGCGTATATCGTATGCGCATACGGCGGACCGAGATCGGTGTAAAACCCCTTGCGTCCAGTGTACTGCAGCTCGTTAAGCTCGCCATCGGAGAGCCAGTACTGCCATGCCAGGTTTGGAAGCACGTACGGCCGCCCGTAGACCTCCGCGAACGC
>DASRZA010000058.1:0-3654 GCA_035686845.1 Armatimonadota bacterium
AACTCGTCCGGTGCGGACAGCCGGGCGCGGAGCGCGCCCGACCCAGGCCGGTTACCGGCGATATTTTCCGTCTCTCCAGCCATCGTCCAATCGATCCCTGCGGTCTCACAAGGAGGATCAGGGGCAGCGATAGAATAACCGATGATCAGAGCACGTATCGAGACAAAGAGAGGGAAAAGATGAACGTGAGGAACGAAGGCTCGCCGGCGGTTGAGTTCGCATGGTTTGGCCCATGCTGCGGGGACGATTATGAGTTCCTGGGTACACCGGACCCGGCGCTCGCATCGACGCCGGCACATGTACGAAACATCGCGCTGGCGGCGGAAGCGGCCGGGTTTAAGAACATTCTGCTGCCCAGTGGCTACGTGCCCGGCGTCGACCCATGGACCATCGCCTCAGCGCTCTCGACCGAAACTTCGAAAATCCAACTGCTGCCGGCAATCCGGGTGGGAGAACAGCATCTCCCCATGTTCGCTCGTGCGGCGGCAAATCTGGATCATATGATGAAGGGACGCCTCACGATCAACATTATCTCAAGTCCCCTGGTGGGATTGCCGCCGGCGCCGGCGAAAGAGCGGTATACGCGCACCCAGGAGTTCATGCGCCTGCTGAAAATGTTCTGGCGGCCGGAGAGGGTCAAGTTCTCGGGCCAGTATTATCAGTTTGACCTTGACCCCGAGCCATGCCGGCCGTATCAACCGGGCGGACCTCTGCTTTACTTTGGCGGCGCTTCGCCCGAGGCGAAGGCGGCGGCGGCGGCCGAAGCCGACGTATATCTCTTCTGGGGCGAACCGGCGCCGGCGATCCGCACCGGCATCGAAGAAATGAGCGCGCTCGCCGCCAAATGCGAGCGAGAGCTGCTCTTTGGTCTCCGGGTCCACGTCATCGCGCGCCAGACTGAAGCCGAAGCCATCGCCGCCGCCGATCGCCTGGTGAGTAAGCTGGAGGCGGAAGTGGGCGATGTCATCAAGCAGCGGGCCCTGGATCGCGACTCGGTTGGGAAGCAGCGGCAGAACGCGCTCCTGGCGCAGGGAGAATGGGTGGACACACATCTCTGGACCGGTGTCGGCCGGGCGCGAGGCGGGTGCGGGACTGCGATTGTCGGCAGCTACGATCAGGTCGAGGCAAAACTGCAAGAATATATCAGCCTGGGCATCCGGGCATTCATCCTCTCCGGCTATCCGCACCTACCCGAAGCCCAACGTTTCGGCCAGCACGTCCTCCCCCGGTTCGAGCAGTCAACCTGCGCCGAGATGCGTTTGAACCGCGCGGGCTGAGGCCCCTGACACAACGCGTTGTCACCGTGCCGGGCACAGCTATGATCGCCGAAGTCTCGAAAGCTACGACCGAGCTCTAAGCTCATTCCCTATCAGCCGAGCCCGAGCGTGGTATAATCGGATAGATTCAGGGTAGCGACCGCCAGCCCCTGCGAGTAGACATAGATCATCGCGAAGTGAGATAGCTTGAGGAGCAGAGAAATGTCAGTCATTGATGAACTGGCGCCGCGACCCGCGCCACTGAGAATGGACGAGAACGGCGCCATTCGAGTAGGGACAACACGGGTGACTCTCGATACCGTAATATCCTCGTTTCAGAATGGATGCTCGGCCGAGGAGATCGCTATGAAGTATCCCACGCTGGCGCTTGGCGACATCTACGCGGTGATCGCCTATTATCTCTGGCATAAGGCCCGTATCGACGACTATCTGGCCGAACGCAAGGTACAGGCTGATGAACTGCGAGACCAGATCGATAGAGAGTTTCCTTCATACGGAATTCGGGAGCGTCTGCTCGCCCGACGCGGAACCCCCGCTTGAGCGTCTCCTGGCTCGCCGACGAGGACCTCGACAATGATATTTTAAGAGGAGTTCGTCGACGGTCTTCCGAGATCGACATACAACGTGTCCAGGACGTGGGATTGGCCGGCAAGAGCGACTCGGAGGTGCTCGTTTGGGCGGCGGCCGCAGATCGTGTCGTTCTGACACACGACATAAATACCTTTCTGGCCGAAGCGAGGCGTCTCGTACGCTCAGGACAACCAATGGCTGGCGTCATCGCTGTTAGCCGACGCGCCGCGATCGGCCGTGTTATTGAGGACATCATTCTGTGCTCCGGCGGCAGCCTTGATGGCGAGTGGGAGGGTAAGACGGGTTTCATTCCACTTTGACGTACCGCTTCTCCCTGCGCGGACGACCTTACCGGTGGGGAGGGTCTGCTGTGTGTCGCGTTCGGCGGAAGGAACCCCGGAGTGGCCGTGTACCGTTTAGGCTGTCTTTGCGCCCAGCAGCCGGCGTGAAACTTCTGCTAAAATGGGAATAGTTGTTTCCCGTATCTACGCCGCCACGAAGGATGGGACCGGAATATGAGTATCCAACCGTCGAGTACTATCGCCGCTGCAGCCAACTGTCCGAAGTGCGGCTGTGCGATGATCCCGCTGAGCCAGGCGCATGTGGGTGTGGACGGAAAGCTGGCGCCGCAGCCGGACGCCAGCGGAATTCTGGCGCCCCTCGACAACGCCGACCCGGTAGATCTCGTGATCGGCTACAGGAGGGACTTTATCCTTCTTGATATGATAGCCGGGCTGATCAAGTTCATTCTCGTCGGAATTGCGCGCGTGCTCTTCTTCATCGGCGCGGGGGCGGGCGCCGGCGCGAAGAAGCGAAAGCTAAGCCAGACGCTGCGTCGCTATCCCCGATCGCTTTACTGTGAGCGCTGCAAGTCCGTTCAGCGGCGGTATTGAGAACCGGGCAGCAAGGATCCTATCGGGGACCGGTCGGGCCCACGGAAGAGGCCATTTTCGCCCAGGAGATACATAGCCGCTGTAAACGAAGCCCATGTCGTAATGAGTCCAACCTGAACGCTCCTCAATGCATCCACGTTTAAATCATGGTCCTGGTCGCGCTCGTTGATGGCGGCGACGATGACACGCATGTCGTAAAGGATCACAGATGAGCTTCGCGGGGTTATGGAGGTGGCCGCGGCCGCCGGGCGTGCATACAGGAACTTGCGGTTATTGCCTCGAATACAGTTGGGTGCCATCGTGCCCGCTCATTCAGTCAACCGGCTCCAATTCGCGCGGTGATCACGGTCACGAAATGGTCATGGCACCGATGCATCTTTAGAAAGGCCTGTGGCGTTGCCAGCTTCAACCGTGCTGTCGACAATAGAGGACATCCAGCCGTTTCGCGATGAATTCCGTCGTGAAATGAACTGCCAGATCACAAAAGACTCTATCCACTATCGCCCGGGCTGGACCACGCAGTACTGTGTCTGCGCGGACGGCAAGCCCGCTGGTTACGGTACCGTCGCCATTGCGGGACCTTGGAGGGGAAAGCCTACGATCATCGAGTTCTACCTTCTTCCGGCAATGCGCCACCGGTCATTCGAACTGTTCGATTCCTTCCTATTGGCATGCGGGGCTGACTACTTCGAGGTGCAGAGCAACGTGCCCATCCTCCCCGTCATGCTCCACACGTACGGACGCGATACAGCAGCCGAAGCGATCGTGTTCGCCGAGGGTTTGACCACACATCATCCAGCGAACGGCGCGGTACTGGGAGCCTTGACGGGAGAGGCGGAAATCCGAAACGCCATGCGGGATCGCCAAGGAGGCGGGGAATGGACCTTAACTATGGATGGTGACGAGGTTGCCCG
>DASRZA010000059.1:0-29381 GCA_035686845.1 Armatimonadota bacterium
CCGGAAATACGGCCGCCGGATCCCGGAGAAGCGCGGCGACTTCGGCGCCTACTGGGAAGACGGCGCCGCGTCCTCAGCCCGCGAGACGGCGATGAGCGAACAGGCCAAAAGCCTCCTCGGCACGGCGGAGACTCTCTGGTCCCTGGCGAAGGTCGCCGGCTCTCATGTCACCTATCCCACCGCCCGCGCCGACGCCGCCTGGCGCAGCATCCTTCTCTACGATGAGCACACCTGGGGAGCCTCCCAGTCCGTTTCTGAGCCGTCGTCGCGGTTGACCCGGGTGGAGTGGGCCGTCAAGAGCAGCTTCGCCCGCCGTGCGCTCCAGGACGCCCGGGCGCTCGCCGCGCAGGGCCTCCGGGCCTATGCCAGGAATCTGGCCGGCGGCCGGCGGCGCCTGGTCGTCGTCAACACGCTGTCCTGGCCCCGCTCCGGGCTGGCGGAGCTGCCCGCGAACCTGTCCCGCGCCAGCGAACTGCTGGACTCGTCCGGCCGCCCGGTCCCACTCCAGGTAATGAATGGCCGCCGCTGGCTCTTCGCGCACTCCGTGCCAGCGTTCGGCTGCCGCGTCTACCGTATCCGAGACCGGAAGGACGCAGCGGCCTCTGAGAAGCGCACCGCGCAGACGCTCCCGGGCGCCGCCTGGCCGGCCGACTCCGTCGTGGAGAACGCCTTCTACCGGCTCCGGCTGAGTCATACCCGGGGCGTCTCCAGCGTCGTGGACCGCTCGTCCGGCCGGGAGCTGCTGGATCCGGCGAGCACGTACGGGCTGGGGCAGCTCATTTACGCCGCGGGCGGGGCCAATACCAGCCTGCACTCTCCCCGCCAGCCTCATCCCCGGATCACAACCGTCGCGCCGCCCTGGTCCCTGCTCCGGATCCCCCGGGACTCATTGGTTCTCGTGCCGGAAGGTCCTTTCCGGCAGGCGCAGATCCAGGCCGGCCCGCTCTTCACCACAATCACGCTCCGGTCTTCGGCGCCCGCCTTCCACGCCATCGTCACGCAAATCCGGCTCTGGAACCACCAGAAGCGAATCGACGTGACTCTCCATCTAAACAAGGTAGCGATCTACCGTAAAGAGGCGGTCTACATCGCCTTCCCCTTCCGCGCCCGGCGCCCGCGGTTCCGGCTCGGGATGGCCGCCGCCATCGAGGATCCCGCCCGAGACTTCATTCCGGGGGCCTGCCACGAGTGGTACGCCATCAACAACTGGGTCGCGTGCCAGGACGGCGCCAGCGGCATCGCCTGGTGCTCTCCCGACGCGCCGCTCGTTACGCTCTGCTACGTGAACCGCGGCCTCTGGCCAAAGACCGCGGACCTGCCCAATGGCACAATCTACTCCTACGCCATGAACAATTACTGGTTCACCAACTACAAGGCCGCGCAAGGGGGCCGGATGCGCCTGCGCTACAGCTTTACGAGCTCCTCCGCGCCCCTCTCAAACGCCGCGTGCGAACGGTTCGCCCGGAGCGTAACAGCCCCACTCATGGCCGCTCTCACCGCGCCTCCAATCCACACGGTCCGGCGCGCGTCGCGTGGTATCGGACGGCCAGGACAGCAGGCGGGATTGTTGACGCTTTCGGGCGCCGGGGTGGAGGCGGCCGCGCTGCGCCCCGCTCCGGAGGGCAGCGGTCTCATGATGCTGCTGCGCAATACCAGCGAGCAGCCGGCGACCGCGCGCATCGCGGCGGCCTGGCCCGGATGCCGGTTCCAGCCGGTGAACCTGGTCGGCGCTCCCGAAGGCCCCGCACTCCCGACCCGGCGCCTCGCCGGCCGGACGTCCGCATCCCTATCCCTTCGTCCCTACCAGCTCCGGTACGTCAAAATCATTCTCCCACGGATCCCCCACCAGCGTTAGCCTGGCGACTCAAACATCGGATCGGGCCCGCATGACGCCTGAGCCTGCTCGGGACGCGAAAAGGCAAAGTCCTCGACGCGTCGGGCACGAGTTGACATGCCACCTCTCCCCCGGATGAGACCCGCGCGGGAGCCTCTCCTTTTACAAACCTACGCTAACGGGTCACAAAGACGGTGTTGACGCCTGACATCGGCAGAGGCGCCCCCACCCTTGTCTCCATACTCGGGCATCCTCCAGCATGCAGGTTAATATGGAAAAAGTATGGGTTAGTGTTAAGCTGCTGGGACCCCAGCCGAAGAGTCGGAGACCGACTCAACGTCGACCCGAACCAACCGTTCAAGGCTCTACCTCCGAGCGAGAGGCCAGCGCGTCGAGCGCAGCGGTCTTTGTAGATGAGCATTCCACGCGTTATAGGCACTGAGCGTTGAATACCTACGGACACCCGAAGAGGGCGTTGAGGCGTTTCGCTGGTTGTGTAAGGGATAGCCCGCGGCGGAGGAAGACAAGTGTCAAGCGGTCGGCGATTCCGAGATCTTTTACCGAAGTATCCGCCCGTACAAACAGGAATGTTGTCTCGACCCTGATGGGAAGCTCACAATGTTTTGTGACCACCATCAAGGCCGGCCCGCCGCCCGTGTGCAGAATCCCGGGACCACAGACGGCGAGAAGCTCCCGGGTGTCGAAGCTCACCAATTGAGCCGCAGCATCACGTCGCGGCTCTACCTGTCAAGTCTCGACCGGGTGCCGGCCGTCGCGGTCATCGCGGAGGGCACTGCCGGCCGGAGCCGATAGGACTCCCCGCCAGCCGGCGAACGCCAAGGGGCGCCGTTGGGCCTCGACGGGGCCTACTTCGCCTAATCAAATTCGGACATTCACCGAAGGTCGCCGTCTCGCGCCTCGTAAATCGGCGGGACGCCGGCAGAGTTCCATTTCCGAAATTGCAGCTGCCACAGACACATCTGAAGCGCCAACTTTTTTTGAGATACTCACAGAAAGAACCTCCAAAAAACCCCTTTGGTAGGGTATGATATGATGATGGGCACGATAGTTGGTAAACACCTAACCCGGCATAGCCGGAACCAAATCGCGATTCCTGCGCGTTTTGAACGCAACTTAACCGATAAGATACTAAAAGTATCGCAAAAAACGTAACTCCAACACTATTCCGGGACGGGGGCCGAAATTCATGATTCAAAGAGCATCACTACATGTCGAAGTGGCCGATGGCAGCTTCCCTCACGAAAAGGTCGTAACGTTCCTGGCAGGCGCCCAAAAATACAGTCTGTTTGTGGATGAGCGGGATGTCAATGGGCGATCTATCGACGTCGCGGTTGTGGCGTTCAACGGGGACAGCGTCCTGATCGACCTCCCGAGCGATACCTTCACGTCGGGTTCCCGGGTCTGGGTCCCCAGGACGCTTCTCGAACTCGACAGCGTCGCCGCGTGAGGTTCATGTGATACTTTCCGATACCGAGATCATCGCGGCCCTTGAAAACCAACAGATTTTCATCGATCCCCGGCCCACGCCAGATAAGATCACGACCAGCGCGGTTGACCTCACCCTGGGCGACACCTTCCTGAAGTGGGATTTTGATCTTGGCAGCGGTATCAGCTTTTCCGTCGACCCCGCGGCGATCGATTACCCCCAGCTCGCAGCAAAGTACCTTAAATCGATGCCCACTGATGAGCATGGCTGTGTGATTGTCAGGAAAGGTGAGTTTGTCCTCGCGACCACAGCCGAATACGTGCGGCTTCCGGAGAGTTCTCGCCTGGCAGCGCGTGTCGAAGGCCGGAGCAGGCTGGCGCGATTGGGCCTTGCCGTGCACCTGACGGCCCCGACCATCCACTCGGGGTTTCGCGGTCGCATCACGCTTGAGATCACCAACCAGTCTTCGCTGCCGATTCTCTTGCGGCCCGGTTCTTCCATCTGTCAACTTATCATTTAGCAAGTGTTCGGTACGCCGTCGAGTGCAATGCGAGGCATCTTTCAGGATCAGGAGTCCCCAACGGGCAGATCCGGCGATGGATCATAGCAACCGGCCTCGACCCGCTCTATCCCGTTGTCTTCGGTAGTTGGATCCTGCTGCGGCGGATGATCGCCCGGAAGGCGATAGGGGCGAAAAAAGAAAAGGTCGTGAGTATAGGAGCCCCGAAGGCTCTCACGGCACGAGGCCGAGTTTTACTCACGACGCCCTGTTATACCCCGAAACCCGAGGTGGAAACGCCCCCCCTGGAAATTCCGCTGCAACTTGAATCACCCGGGAATGTGAAGCGGATCTCTGTGTACTGGATAGGGTGCCCGAAGCCGGTCGACCGATGAGGACGACCGTCAGGCGCGCAAAGTAGGTTATCTGCCGGAAGAAAAGCTGCCGCCGAAATCGAGGGAACGAGTGATTGCTCGGAAGCCTCGGGGGCGCGAGCGACACGATATCAACCCCCTGCGTTTGCCGACACGGCCGCCGCGGCCGCCGCGGAGGGCACCGCCGGCCGGAGTCGATAGGCCCCACCGCATCCATCGCGCCCGCTCCGTGCGCATTAGCTGAACGCTTGCTTCGTCGGACACCGGCCGTTGTCCAGCGATTCTCCCGCTGCGGCACGGCGCGATATCCGCACTGGATCGGGGCGAAAGAAAATGCGTCTCAAACCGTCTCAAAAAGCGCTGCGGGTTTCGACAACCGGCAGCAAACGCGCCAGACGAATGCCGCCGACTGCGCGAGCTTGCGGCGGCGGCGGGCCAACTTGCGCCCGAACTTCCCTCTGTGTCAACATAGAGTGAGACACTTCCTGCGCCCCCGTTGGCCCTGGGTGCGGCTCTCTCGGGTGCGCGTCGGCCACCATTGGACATTGTGGGTGTTTGGATATTTGGGATTATCGGAGCAATCGCAGGATATTACATTTCACGCGGGTCATTCAATAAACAATGGTCCAAACAAACAGAATCGGGCGTTAAATGAGCGGCGTACTCAATAAGCAGCTTCTACGCAAAGTACCCGAAGTAACCGTTTACTTCTGGATAATTAAGCTGCTCACAACGGCTTTAGGCGAGTCTACATCTGACTACTTAGTCTACCACTTCAACCCGTATCTCGTCGTAATCGCCGGGTTCATTGGCTTTATCGCTATCCTGGCGCTTCAGCTTAGCACTCGTCGCTACATACCCTGGGTGTATTGGCTGACTGTCGTTATGGTAGCAATTTTTGGCACGATGGCGGCTGACGTGACGCATGTTGCCCTGGGTGTGCCATACGCCATATCAACAATCGTGTTCGCAATTGCGCTGTCTGTCATCTTTAAGCTCTGGCATAAAACAGAGGATACGTTATCTATCCACAGTATTACCACAACCCGCCGTGAATTGTTCTACTGGGCGACGGTATCGGCCACGTTTGCGCTTGGCACAGCCGCGGGCGACTTGCTTGCCTATACCGCACGCCTTGGCTTTTTGTCGGCGGGCATAGTATTCGTAGCTATCTTTGCAGTGCCCGCAATCGGTTATTGGTTATTCCGATTTAACGCCATTTTCGCGTTTTGGTTTGCGTATATAATCACGCGACCTATTGGCGCCTCCTTTGCCGACTGGACTGGTAAGGCGAAGAATGTCGGTGGCTTGGGTTGGGGTGATGGCCCGGTTGCGGCCGCGCTAACCCTGCTTATCATCATTTTTGTAGGCTACTTACAGATTACGCATGTAGACGTGGACACAATTGCCGACAGTTGCCCGCTCAACGTCTCAGCTAGCGCCAACCAAATCGACTGAAGTCCAACCGAACCATTCGACTCTCCGTCCTTATCGACCGCAGGCTCGACGGATTTCGATTTGGTCCACCCCGGGGCCATTCTTCGAGTCCGATTCGTTCGTCTCCCTTTTGTCTATCCGGCCCTGTGCGCTTTTGGTTGGGCCACTTCGAATGTGCCGGGCGCTGTGATGGCCGACAGACTTACTCGCTCCGATCGCTGAGTTCATCAACGACCATCTCCAGCAAGGCGAGCGCCGCGGCGGCGCTCTGTTCCCTATCCTGCGCCGAATCGGGGCTCCGCCATGGGAGCGGCCCAGCCCGGTACGCCGGTGGCTTGCAGCGCGCGCCGGTAAATCCGGCGCCCACAGACTACGTACAGATCGTGCAGGTTGGCGCCCCCGAAGCACAGGCTCGTGACCCGGCCCGCCGGCAGGCTCAGGATCCCCTCCACGCGGCCGTTGCGGTCGCAGATCTGGACGCCCATCCGGGTGGCAACAAAGAGGTCGCCCTGCTCATCAAGGGCCATGTCGGAAGCCTGGCTGTAATCGCCGGTGTCGTCGGGACTCTCGGCGGCGTGCAGCCAGTAGAACGGCTGCCTGTCTTCCAGCGCGCCATCGTCGCGGATCACGTAACTGTAGATCCAGTGGGTGTGCGCGTCGGCGACGAAGAGCAGCGCGTGGTCCGGTGCAGCAATAACGCCGCTGGCATGGTGTAGGCCCGTATCGACCATTGTCTTCGCGCCCCCGCGGATCAGCCAGACTTTGCCGGGAACGTCGTCGTGGGGACCAGGCTGTGTGGCATAGATCTCCCCCGTGCTCAGCGCCACCAGGTGGTCCGCGTGGACGCCGCGGTCAGCGACCCTCGGCTTCCCGGCAGCGTCGTAGACCAGGATATCGCCGGAAGGCTCGGTGGCGACGTACAGCCGGCCGTCCGGACCACACGCTTCTCCGGCGACGGCGCCATCCGTGTGCGCGAAGGGCCGGAGGGCGCCGTCGATCTCGATGCGGTCGATCTCGTGGGACGCGGCGTCCCAGCAGAACACACTGCCGCCCGGCCCCGCGGCCAGCGCTGCAGGATCCGCCGGACCGGCCATCGGCTGCCACGACTGGCCTGGCGCCAGGACCGACCGGAGCATGCTGTTGCCGGACCGCCCGGTTTCAATGGGCTTCGGATAGTCTCGCCAGAGCCACGTGACGGCTTCGGGGAACACCGAGTCGCCATCGGTCTCTTCGTGGCCGAGCGTTCCCCAGGAGTGGTTGACGTCGTAGCCTGCGAAGCGTAGGGATTCTTCCATGGACCGGTTCTGGGTCCACCAACTGTCGAACAGGGGGTTCCACGCGTCCTGGGCGCCGTCCTGGAGGAAGATACGAATCGGCTTCGGCTCGGTCTTGCGAACCAGCGTCGGATAGCTGTCCGCGCCGCGCATCCCCACATAGGTGCCAATGGCCGTGAAGACCCGGCGGAACAGGTCCGGTCGCTGCCAGGCGGCCGTGAAGGCGCAGACGCCGCCGCTGCTGCCCCCTTCGATCATGTGATCGTTGGGGTCGGCAGAGATGCGAATGGCCCGGCCGTCCGCCGTCGTGCGCTGTTCCACCGCCGGCAGCACCTCGTTCACCAGGAAACGATCAAAGTTGTCGTTGACGCTGTCGAACTCGTAGCAGCGGTCGAAGCGGATCGGTTTCTTCGTGCCCGGCGCGTCCACCGTGCCGGACGAGATGAAGACGCCGATGGTCACCGGCATCTGCTTGCGGTAGATCAGGTTATCGAACACGATGGGGGCGTGGAAGCCAGGTCCGTCCAGCCCGACGCACAGGCAGGCTGGCTTCGCGGGATTGTACTCGGCGGGCACATAGACCCAGATCGTGGACTGCGTGCCCGGGTAGTACTTCCTGCCCGCCAGCTCGAACTGGAACATCTCGCCGCGCGGCACGCCAGGCTGCCGAACGGAATCCGGCCCCAACTGGTAATGTGTCGGAGTCGAGGCGGCAAGCGCCGCGGTGTCGGGCATGTTATCGAGGCTCGACAGCGGAGCATTCTGCAGCGAGACGTGGTCGAATACCGCCGGCGCTTCGGCCTCCTGGCCAAACGCGCACATCCCCACGTAAACCATCCCCGACTCCGTGGTCTGATCGGCGCCGAGGCGCTGCCACTGGCCGGCGGCGCCCTTCACGTCCGGCGCGGCGAAGGCCCGGACGGCGCCGCCGCGCTTAACGAGCCTCAGCCACCCTGGCGCGGTCCCGCCGCCAGCGGCAGACCCGGCGCCGGGTCTGCATGGGGTACGATACTCGAGCGTGGTACGTCCGCCTGGCGCCACCAGGACGCCCACGAAATGCGTGTTAGGCGCCAGGGCGTCTCTCACCATCAGCCCCGCGCGGGCGCCGCCGCCGGCCCCGGACGCAACCCGTGCGGTGAACACGAAATCTCCCGTGACGCCCTGGTAAACGAAGTGAAAGGCGTCGCTCTGGCTGCCAATGGCGCCAGCCCCTTTCACGGTGAACGTCCCGTTGGCCCACGAAGCGCTGCCCGTTGGCGGCGGACTGCCAATGTCTATGCCATCCCAGGGAACGGGCACGCTGTCCTCAGCGTGGGCTGGCAGTGCCGCTAGCGTGCCGATGGCAACCGCAGCAAACAGTGCGGCCAGCCGCAGCAGTACCGCAGCCCGGCCGCGTTCCGGCCGGCGACTCATGCCAGCGTCCGGCAGCGGCGCCTGCCGGCGCATTCTGGTAGCTCCCGCGTGCATCGTCAAGCGCTGCTCCTTTCCCGGCTTCCAACGTTATCGTACGCCATAGACGCCGGCAGTCTCTACGCCCCGGACCTATCTCCCGGCCCCGCTTCGGGATGGGGAGCCGTCCCTCGCGCCTCGGACCTGGCGCCGAAACCCCAAGACCTAAAACCTAAAACCCAACACCTAAAACCTACGACTGTAGTAGATCGCGAAGTCATCCTCGGTGGTACCCAGGTCCAGGCGGCCATCTCCATTGACGTTGTGCCTGGTTGTGACGCCCGTAACGAGGTCCGTCACGGCGACGCTGAACACGCCGGGCCCCAGGTTCAACTGGAGCGCGCAGGGCCGGGGCGCCACGGTGCGAACCACCTGCTGGCTGTGCGCCTCGTCCTCGCTCACCCAGATCTGGGCGCCCGCGACGTTCCGCACGTAGCACAGGCCCTCGCTGCCATCGGCACGGGATTCGGTCGCCGCCTGGAAACCAGGAGAAGGCTGCACCGGCCGCCATCGAGGCGTCACGGGCTTGTAACTGTCCAGGGTGGCCGCGATCGCACCGGGCGTCGGTTTCCAGATGAAGTCGAAATCCGCTCCCATGTCGAGGTAGTGCTGAGTATAACGCGCCATCAGGTCCAGCGCATGCGTCCCGGCTGGCGTCCTGAACCACTTATCATCCACCAGGCGGTGCGTCACCAGCACATCCGTCGCAGCCGGGCGGCGTCTCCAGGTCGAGAAGTCGATTCCGTCGGTGATCCGGCGGGCCAGCTTGAACTCCTGCACCTCGTCCCCGCGGCTGTTCCAGAAGAACACGCCCGGATTGCCCTCCACCAGGCTGAACCAGATGATGTCCCTGGCCACGCGCCGGCGCATCGCTTCGGGCGCGCCATCGCTCCACTGGTCGCCCACGCTCTCCCCCAGGAAACTGCGGCCGACCATGCGCCCGTACCGGGTCAGCACGTCCACCGCCAGGCCGTAGTCGTACGGGTCCTGCGCCGTGTCATTATCGGGATAGAGATGGTAGGTGTAGAAGTCGATCTTAGAGTTCCGCCGCCAGAAGAGAGGGTCGGCGGTCCGGAGGCCGCCGCCGCCGTGGCTCATACAGATGGGGGTCCGGGGATCCACTTTCCGGATGACGGCGCATTGGTGGTTCACCCAGGCTGTCGGCACGTCGACCTGCTCGTTCTCCAGTTCATAGCCGAAGACCTGCGGATTGTTCTTCAGGAGACGAACGATCTCCCGGGCGTACTGGTCCTGGCAGGCAATGACGTCCGGGTCCGTGTACTTCTCGGCGATGCTGTTGATGAGCCGACCATCTCGCACAAAGCGCCGCTGGAACGGCGGTAAAGTGTCCAGATCAATCCCCTTCCAGCGCGGCAGACAGAACAGCTTCCGATACGTGGCGTTGTAATACATCGGCTTATCGTAGTCTTCGTGCAGCGTGAGCAGAAAGCGGATGCCGAACGGCCGCGCCAGGTCCATGTAGTGAAGCGCCTGGGCGTAGAGCTCCGGGTTGACCTTGCCGCCAATGTCCATGGGCTCCAGTCCGCCCGGGCGATGGGCGCGCAGCATGAACCGCATGGCCGTCACGCCCTGGCTGGCCAGAAACTTGAGCCAGCGAATCTTCTGGGCGTCCGTCGTGTCCACGAAGCTCGTCAGCTTGCGGCCGGCCTCGCCGGCGGCCGGTACGTCTCCAACCCAGTTCGCGTAGAACCCCCCCAGGGGCAGCCACGCCTTGCCTTTCGAGGTCACGAAGTAACCGTCGCGGCCGACCGTAACACCCCAATCGCGGCGGTCCGGCGTGTAACAGACGCCGGCGGAACGTCCGCGAAGCCCCGCTGTGTCGGACGCGCCCACCCAGGCGACCCAGCAGCGCGCCGGGTCGAACTTCAGCGTGGACGATACGCGGCCATCGGCGCCGGTGACAGCGGCCTCCGGCGCCATCGTGACCCCAGCCGGGCACGTAAAGTTGACGCGGCGGCCTGGAGCGCGCAGCGGATTGCCATATTGGTCGGCCACCTGCGCCGTGATACGAAAGCTTCGCTGACCCGGTGACAGCGGCGTCGCCCGGAGCGGGGTGACGACGAGTCGCGCCGCCGGCCCCGGATCGGTCGAAATGGCTGTCGCTGCCGCCGCGGCCGTGAAATCCGCAGACGCCGTGAGCCTGTCTTCGGCCGGCCCGGCAGCCTCGCTGGCCTGGTAACGGGCTTTCAGGTTCCCCTGGCCATCCGTGAGGCCCCGGACCTCGAAAGGTTGGGAATCGTCGCTGCTCTGGTCGGGATCCGATGAGAGCTCGCCGTCGGAGCGCGTCCGCAGCCGGAGGATGACGGGCTGCCCACTCACCGGGCGGCCGGCGCCGTCCACGACGTGAACGACCACTTGCCCAACGCTGCCCACGAGCGCGCGCTGCGGCGCCTGGATGATCATCGCGGCGGCCGGCGACGAGGGCCGGCCGATGGTCTCCACGGCGCCCGGCGCCGCCTCATCCACCGCCAGCAGCCGGACCCACGCGATGTCCACCGTCGCCTCTACCAGGTTGGTGGGATCGATGCGGAAGGCGGTGACGTGGCCGCTCCACCGGGCTTGCTTCGTGAGATCGACGCGCACGGTCTGCCACCCGGTCCCGTCCACCGGGAAGTCAGTGTGTAGGAGCGTATCGCTGCCTTTCACCCGGCCGTACGCGGACCAGAGAGCGTGCGGCAGGCTCTGCCGGAGGCGAATCTCCAGAACATGGTAATGATCCAGGTCGATATCCACGGGCCGGTTCACGCGACCACCATGGCCCCACATTTCGCCCCAGATAAAGTACGGATCCTGCCTGACTTTCAGGCGCATCACGCCATCCACGATCTTCCGCTCCGGGATGTACTCGGGCTTATCACCCCAGTGGTCGACGCCGGCGAAATCGGGCCCGTTGAAATCCCAGGGCTTGCCATACGCGTCCGTGGCGTAATCCGGCAGGATCAGCGATGGGCCGGCCAGCGGCGCCACAGTCGCCGCGCTACGGGCCTCGAGAGGCGTCGAAAGATCGGTAGCCAGGAGGCGGAAGTACAGCAGGAAGTGGCGCTCCTGGCCGGCAGGGATAAGCCCCGGGAGGCGCCAGCAGACCCGCCCATCTACGAACGCAGCCGGAACAGCGTCCGAGGTCTCATCCGCAATCACCCGACACGAATTGAGATCGAGACTCGCCGGCCGACCGACCAGGCGAGCGGCCTCCGCCGCGAAATCAGTGGGTATCTCGATGGCCAGGTCTCGCCGGTCGTACCGTGCAGCGGGAAGCGTCACGGCAACCCGGAACGGCCGGTCCGTGTTCCACCATCCCGCCCGCCGTACCCCTGGCGCGGCGGTACGGGCGCGCGGGACCGGGTTTCGGTGGTCCTGGATCGGCAGGGGCTGGACATCAGCCGCGGCCGTTCCTGCCGCGACGGCCGTGATCAGAGTGAGAATTGATATAAGTCGCATCGTTGGGTGGTTGTATCCCGATCCGGCCCGGCCGGGCCATTATCGAACCGGTTGTGGTAGCCTGGCTGCCGGCGAGTCAGGAGGGACCGAGAATGGGTGACGTGACTTCCGCCAGCTTGAGATCGTCGAACCAGACGCGGCCCTTATCCTGCGCCTGCACTACTACGTAGAGGCGGCCTTCAGGGTTGTGGGCCGTCGTGACGGCAACGCTCCACTCACGCCACCCGGTAGTCGGCTGGACCCAGGGCAGAACGTAGCTGTGCCAGCCGGTCGCGTCGTGCCACTCGGCGTAGATTCGCGCTTTAACGCCCGGTGTGTCGCTGCGCATCCAGCCTGTCAGCCGGTACTCCTTGTTCGGTTTGACAACGATGGACTGCATCACCGCCAGCGGCGTCGCGCCCGCCCCCGGACTCTCGATGCGGAGAGATGCCTCGCCGGAGCGCTTCACCGCTGTGTCCCGAAAGACGGTGAAGGGCAGACGCGCGTCCCAGCCGGCCGGCGTCCCATCGTCGTCCGCCTCGAACCCGGGATTCGGTATGGCGTTGCCCGGCTCGGTGGGCAGCGGCTGCGGCGGTCGGGCGGTACGCGCTTCCGCCGAGTAGTCACGCCGGACCGGGTTCCACGCCGGGACGTCGGTGACGGCACGCGCGCCCCACGGCGGCAGTGTCAGCGCCAGACCCCGGCCAACGGCACGCGGCGCGGGGTCTCCGAACAGGCAGCGCCAGGGGCCGCGGGCGCCCGCCACGGTCACTTTCACGGTCGCCTCCTTCTCGCTGCGGTTGACCAGCAGCAGCGTGACGTGGCCGCTCACGCGCCTGGCCAGGTACCGGACGGGGCTGCCTTCCGGCGCAATGTCAGCTTCGACGCCTTCGCGAGGCGCCTCCAGGAATGGCTTCAGTCCGTGAAGCTCCGACACCACAGACTTGAGGTCCGACCAGAACGGTGATGGACGGGGAGTGTAGTTCACTCCCCAGTAGAGGATGCCCGACGCGCCCGCGATGATGGCGTCATAGGCCATGAAGCGGCTCTGGGCCAGAGTAGGATAGACCGCCTCCGGGTCCGCCCGGTTGTTCAGCGCGCGCCAGGCGAACCCCTGGAGCACCATGAACACCGGCTTCTCGCCGCGCACCGCCAGGATGTTCTTCGCCGTTTCGTCGCCCACGACACCCAGTGTCTTGTTGGTCTGATCGGACTGGGTCTGGGGTGTCGGTACCGGGTAGATGTCACAGCCCGCAATATCGGTGGCCTGGTTGTAGAACGCCAGCGTCTGCACCCGGTTGCGCGGCGCATGGTTCGTCCAGATGGGCCGCCGCGGATCGAGAGCCCGCAGGAAGCGATAACCCTCCTGCAGGCCCCACGCGGGCTGGCCATTCCAGGCCGGCTCGTCCATGCTCTCCCAGAGGGCCAGCGCCGGATGGTCGCCGACTCCGGCGACCAGGGCCGACAGCTCAGCCTTTTTCTGCGCCGGGTCGCCGTCGGCGAACTGCAGCAGATCCGAAACCGGTACCCAGGCATAGAGGCCCCAGCTCTGCAGCAGATCCAGGACGTGACGCAGCGCAGCGGGCGGCATAACCCCTACGCTCACCAGGTCGAACCCGGCGTCGGCCAGCTCCTTAGCCGAGCGTTCGCTGGTGGGCGTCAGGTAGAGCCCAATGGGAAACCACGGCCGGCCGCCCTTAAAGAGACGGTTGTCGGCGCCAATCTCAACCACCGGGTGAACGTCGGCCGGTTTCGGAACCACGTCCGCGGCTCCGGGATGCCTGTCCACGACAATCTTGCCGTTGGTCTCCGTGCGGAGCTCCTGGCGGTAATAATTGGGGAATCGCCACGGCACGTTGGGCGAACCCGGTACATCGACCACCGTGTCACTCTTCGCCACTTCCTTGCCGCCCTCGCTCGCGGTCACGGTGAAGGTGTGCCGGCCCGGTTCGTAAAGCTCGTACAGGAGCTTCGTCTCGGCAGTGCCGTGGGCCGCAGCGATAACGGCAGCGCCTCGCTGCTGGATGCCTCCAAACGGCATCCCAATCGCCAGCCGCACGCTCAGCGCGGCCGGCGCGTCGCCGTCATTGGTCACGTGGACCACCGCAGTCTGAGGGGTGAAGCAGACGGCAGCAGGCGGATCGAGTCGGACCTGCACGGCTGCGGGAGCGGCGATGGCGGTGGTGGTGAGCCCGAGGAACGGCAGAAGGTACCAGGGGAATGATTGAGTGCCGAGGCGCATGCTACCGGCCACAGCACTTCTTGAACTTCAGACCGGATCCGCACGGGCACGGCTCGTTGCGTCCCACCTTGGAGACCGCCAGCGCCAACCCGTGGACCGGCTGCCCCATGCGCTTCGACAGGATTCCCTCCTCGCACTCCTGCTGCGCCAGGCGCCCCCAGGTCGTCATCGCCGGGTCGTGCTCCCGCTCGCGATAGCTCTTCAGAGCGGCCAGCGCCTCGTCACCCGGGGAGTGAGCCAGGAGCATCACGATGCGCTTCTGCTCCGCCAGGGGTAGATCGGGGACGGCCAGCGCCTCGCAGGCCGCGACGACCTCGGTCAGCGGCATGTGCTTGTAGTCCGGCGGCAGGAGATGGTGGCAGCGAATGTATTCGTTGGCAGCCCGGCCCTCCGGGCTGTTCGGGTCGTCCACGAGGATCATCTTGGCCGACCTACCCGTCCGGGCGGCCGTCTCCATCACGCGCTGCCAGTCCTGCGGGTTGAAGCCGCGCTGACCCAACTCGCCTATCAATTCATCCAGGGGATCCGGGGTGGGCATCGTTTTCCTCCTCATTCAGTCAACCGGACTTCGCCGGGGTCACCCGCAGTGACGGGGCCGTTCTCCGTCATCCATTGATCACTCACCTTACTTCTGATATCTCACTTTAGTGCGCCTTGACTCGCCCCTCCGGAACGAGGCCGGGTGGAATCTCTACCCTCGCCCGATACTGATCTTTGTACAGCCCGATCTCGTCCAGCGGGATAGGATCGAAGCCAACGTCCGCGAACAGCGCGGCGTTCGGCTTCAGGTGGTAATCCCCCTTCGCGGCGTCCACGAAGCCCGGGTCTTTATCGAAGACTCCGTTCTCTACCAGGTCCAGGTTCGCCCGGTCGCCGGTGACCATCGGCCCGCACCGGTAGAACACGTTGCGCCAGACGTGGTTGATGCCCGGCTCCTTCAGCATGTTGGCGATCTCGGGATAGCGCTTGAGGTACAGGGCGTTCTCGATGAACTCCGGCGGCAGATTCCCGGACGCCACCGTGCGCCAGACGCCGTTGCCGGCGTTCCAACCGCCGCTGATGCCCTGCTTGCAGTCGATGAACAGGTTGTTGTCCATGATATTGTCCCGGCCGCTGTTCATCTGCACGGCCCCAAAGTGACCGTTGGCGCTGTTGATGAAAACGTTGCCGTAGACTGTCATGCCGCTGATGGCGTCGTCGAACCGGATGGCCGCCTGGCCGACCACTTCTTTCTCCGCGCCGGTCTTCCCGCAGTTGGTGAACCGGTTATAGCGGAATACCACCCCGCGGTAGGTGGGATTCCCGAAAAGCTCCATAGCGCCCTGGTCGTCCGACTCCTGCACGGCGTTAAAGACTTCATTGTACTCGATGACGTGGTCATTGCCTTCGATCCGCATGACGCTGCTCGGGCAGTCATACATCATATTATGCGCCACCCGGTTACCCACGCCTTCGAGTTGAATCGCCGGCGTGTAAGTGCGATCGATGCGGCCGAAGTCGTAAATCCGGCAGTTTTCCACGAAGTGCCGGCCGGGCGTGAGGGTTTCGCGATCGCCGCCGATCACCTCGGTGGCGCGCCGGCCGATGCAAAAGATGTCACACCCGAGAATGCCGTCGGCCTCGCCGCCATCGATACTGATGCCGTCGCCTGCCATGCGGCTGACGGTGCATCCGGCGACCAGGCATCGGCTGCAGTCGGTGAGTACCAGGCCGTTGTAACGCGACAGGTCGAATTTTAAGCCCTCCATCCGCACGTCGGTGACGTGGTCCATCGTTACCATCGGCGTGGATAGCATGCCGATCTCTACGGTCGCCTTCGCAAGGTCCGTGGGCGGATAGAGGTAGAGCAGGCCGGTCTCACGGTCCAGGTACCACTCGCCCGGCTGGTCGATCTCCTCGAGCAGATTGAAGGCATAATACTGGATGCCCTGCCCGTTATCCATGCCCGGCGGTCCGTACTGGTAGGCCTCGGCCGTGGTGATGGTATGCGCCCCCGGATCGATCTTCGCGATCTTGATGGTGCCATCGGCCCAGAGGTAGCGGAAGTAGCCGAAGAGCCAGGCGTCTTTTGCCTTCGTCCAGCGCGCGGGCCGATCTCCGAGGTATTCGAAGACGGAAGGCTTCCCGGCGGCTCTCGATCCTGGGTCTACGAGCTTATCGATTCCCACGAACCCTTTGTTGGGCCACCGCGCCAGGGTCATTGGTTTCCCGTTCACGAAGAGCTCTAACGTCGGTGGCGATGGCGGCTGCCCGAATCCCCGCACAGCCAGTTGGCCGTAGTCGGTAATTCCCTGTGCCCGCAAGTCGCAGTACAACACGCGGCCGCGGGCCGTTTCCGGCAGCCTATCCAGAATCGCCGGGTCGGTCACGGTCCGGAACCCCATGATCCGCCGGCCTCCGTAGAAAACGGCCTTGCCCGGCTGAACGGAGCGGTAAACTACGGGCGCATCCGGCGTACCCGAGTCCTCTGCCGTGAGCGCGAGCGGCGCTGTCACGGAATATTCGCCCGGCTGCACGTTGATCTCGATGGCGCCCCTGACCCCTTTGCGCTTCAGCGCCCTCACCAGGTCCCGGGCGCGGGCCAGGCCGGCCACCGGCGCCGCTTTCGATCCATTGTTGGCGTCGCTGCCCCGCGGCGAAACGAAGAGTTGGGCCGCGAAGTGGGTGATGGGCGGGATGACAGTGCGGGACGCGGCGGGATCTCGAGCGGGCAGCCCCCGCGCCACACGGGCCAGCTCTGCGATACGTTCGCGCGCCTCGGCGCGGTGTACCTCGGGATAAGCCGGGTTCGCCGCGATCCGGGCATATTCGAGCTCCGCAAGATCCCGCTTGCCCTGGGCCGCGTAGCTCTGTGCCCTGCGAAGCTCGGCATAGCTGCGCAGGCTGACAGGGGCTGCTTTCGACCCGATCACCGCGTCACAGGCGGCGCGCACGGCGGCGAAGTTCCCGGCAGCCCAGGCGTCGTGCGACTTCGCGAAGGACTCCATCAGCGCCTCCTGTTTCTCGGCGGCCGCCATCTCCGGCGATAAAGTCACGCCAAACGTCTTCTGCAGCCGACTGAACTCCGCCTTCACCTCTGCCCTGGACAGCGCGCGGCGATAGACCCGCGCCTCGTCCATCACGCCCCAGTAGTTGTGCCACGGGCTGCCCAACGTCAGATCGCCGTTAAGCGAAAAGTCGCCGGCGAAGCCGGTCGGCAGCGCCGTTTCTCCCTGGCTGAAGCCATCAATGTAGATCTCCACCTGGCCGGCTTTGCGGTCGCACACCACGGCCACGTGCGCCCACTGGCCCGTCTTCAGCGCCGCCGCCGAGGACCCGCCCGTGGAGACGATCCTATTCGTCCCACCGCGGCGGTAGCAAAAGTAGTAGCTGATCTTGCCGCTGGCAAGCAGGTCGATCACCAGGTTGGCGTCCGGGAACGCGCCAAACGAGAAGATCCGCCGCTGGTTCTGGCGGTCGTCGATGGTGAAACGCGTGGGCTTCAGCCAGGCGCTGAACGTCCAGGAACCCTTGCCGAAGCGCTGCCCCGCGGGGATCTGCACACTCACGACGTGGCTCGGCGTTCCATCGAAGAAGAGCGCCTTGCCGGAGGGTGAATCGACCCAGGCGGCGCTCACCACCCCGTTCAGTCGGTTCCCGGAGGTATCAGCAGCCGTGGTCCCGCGGCCATCGTCGAACGAGTAATGCAGAAGCAGCGCATCCTGGGCGCCGGCGCTCCCGGCCGCGCCGATCAGGATGAGGAGCAGAAGGAAAGGGCTGACGCGGATCATGGTTGTCTCCTCACGAGAGGCCCGGGGTTTCGAGAACCGCAATCTCCGCCGGCGCCGGCTGAAGAATCTCTATTGAGACTCCCTACCGAGCGCCAACGGTGATTTCAATGGCGCCTGCACGATCCTTTCGTGCTTCACTCACCCTGGCGAGACGTCCCTGCCCTGTAGTTTACACTCTTTGGCAGCACATCACAGATTTGCGGCCGAACTGTGTCAGTGCCCGGAGAAAATCCGGGAACCGGCCGCCCGAACAGATCCGCGCCACTCACTCAGTTCGCTACAATGTACCGATGGCTCGACCATCTCATTCGACGGCGCACTCTCGGGGAAAGCAGAACCGCAGCCTGGGATCGCGAAACTTACGTGGGGAGATCAGCGTGAACCAGAGACCATTACGGTGGGTGATCCTGCCGGCGATTATCGCAGCGCTCATTGCCGCTCCCGGCCCGGCGGCCAGCGCTCGGCCGTCGAGTGTGGACGTGCATCACTTCGGAGCGAAGGGAAACGGTAAACACGACGATACCTCCGCCTTCCAGCGGGCGATGAAGGCGGTCAGCGCGCACGGCGGGATCGTCTTCGTGCCGGTGGGCAGATATCTCATCGCGTCTCACCTCGTGGTTCCGGAGGGGGTGACTCTGGAGGGTGTCTGGACAGCGCCGCCGGCATACCTGACGACGGGCCGGCCGGCGTATCCCGATCGGGGCAGTGTTCTCCTGGCGGTGGAAGGCGCCGGCAACGAAACGGGCCCGGCCTTTATCACACTCGACCGGGGATCGACGCTCAAGGGGCTCACCGTCTTCTACCCCAATCAGCGGCCGGATGCGCTCACCCCCTACCCGTGGTGCGTGCAGGGAGCCGGTGGAGACAACATCTCCATCGTGAACTGTATGTTGGTCAATCCCTACCAGGCAGTGGACTTCGGCACGCACTCCTGCAGCCGGCATTACGTCAAAGGGCTGTACGGCCAGCCGTTACGAACCGGGCTGTTCGTGGACCAGTGCTACGATATTGGCCGCATCGAGGACGTTCACTTCTGGCCGTTCTGGTCGAACGACCCGAAGGTGCGCGCCTGGATGGTGGCCAACGGCGAGGCGTTCGTCTTCGCCAGGACCGACTGGGAATATGTCTTAAACACCTTCTGCATCGGCTACAAGATCGCCTACCACTTCATTCAATCGAAGCACGGAACGATGAACGGGAACCTGGTGGGGATCGGGGCAGACACCTCGCACAACGCGGTGGAAGTGGACGCCAGCCATGGGATGGGGATCCTGATCACCAACGGCGAGTTCGTGAGCGACGCCGGCGAACAGCCAACCTCGGTGGCGGTCTCGCCCACCAACAAAGGCGATATCCGGTTCGTTAACTGCTCGTTCTGGGGCCCGGCCTACCAAATCGCCAACCTGGCCGGCGGAATGGTGACGTTCAGCGCCTGCAACTTCGTGAACTGGGCCTTCATAACCCGCACCCATCACGGCACGAACGTACCGGCCATCACGCTGTCGGGCGGCAACCTGATCGTCACCGGCTGCACGTTCCGAGATCGCTCGGCGCAGCTTGCTCTGGAGGCCGGAGCAGGCTCCGCCATCTTCACCTCCAACTTTCTCGCGAGCCCACTGAGCATCCAGAACCCTTCCCATGTTCCGGTACAGGTGGGCCTCAACGTCTCCCCACAGGCGCGATAGGCCGGTTGGGTCGAGGTCTCAGGCGATCACCGCGCTGTGGGCGCCGATCCCCTGGACCTTTGGAGTACATGGCGCGAAACCAGGACCGTTACCAGGGCGATCTGCTGCGCTTGATGCGCGCCGTGGCCGGGATCAACGACTTCTCACATCTGGAGCGTTTGGATGACGGGCAGGAAAAGGCTGCCGCGGCAGGGATGTCTGTGGAAGCGATGCGGCGGATGCTCGCCCCGCATCAGGCGCTGCTGACGGAGCAAGAGAAGGCGGAGGAGTGTCGGAGGGTCGCTTACGACTCAAGACTGCGCAACCAGGGGGTCCGCAAGAGGCTATATGTACTCCTGGGCGAGGTTCGCCAATTGATCGGCGCCGATAACCCGCAACGCCGTGGTTACCGCCTTGAGAAAGTCGTCCGCGAGCTTTTCGCGCTGTTTGACAGGAGACGCCATCAACAAGGCCAGGGGCTCGCTGCTTATGGCTTGTGTCGTATACAACCATGGGGGGGGAATCAGGTGGGCAATGGGGTGCTCACACTCCTATTTTACCACACCGGGCCCTTTCCGTTGGGGGGCTTGACCGTGAACAACCATGATGGCATGGAGGGTTTGACTTTGAACGACCATGATCACGGGGGAGCTTTACTCCCTGGGTGTGGTAAGGATAAACCGGCGGAGATCGAAATGATGTTCGCTGGTCGGCTGGCACGTGCCGAGACGCTCGGACATGTGAGGGCGCACGGATCGGAGCGGTTTTTGGAAAAAGTGACGGACAGAGTTACGCGCAGGGTTATGATCTGCGTTATCGCCGTCGTGGTCGCGTTCGCGTTGGTTGCCGTTCATCTGATCCTATAGCCGAAGACAACCGGCCGGAATGACTCCTCCGGCCGGTTCCCTCGCCTCTCGAATTGGGCCGGGGGATGGAGGTGAGGTCGCACCCCGTTTGCCCCGTAGGGGGCTTGATTCTTCCGGGGGGGCTGGACCTAAAGAATGAACGAATTCGTGTCAAAGGATCTTCCGCCTGCGCTCCCGAAGACTCCTCAAGGATGCTCCACCGTCGACTCTTTGTCGTATCCCTTTGCCCTCGAACAGGAATCCTCTGTGCCAGAACAAACGCCATACTATGCCACTCCGAAACAGCCCCGGTTGATCTGGAATCACCGGGACCGGCGGAAGGTGGCGGAGCCGCTGGGATGTGGCTGCAAATGGCCAGGATGACGCCGGGCGAAGGGTGTCCCGGCCGTTCCGCTGCGACCTGCGGGCGAGCGCCGCGAATTGGGGATTGGCGCGCGTGGGCGTGCCGAATCTCGTGGAGGTGGATGTGGGCTGGGGCGGCGCCGGCAACTGGCGGCCCCCGAATTCTGAGAGAGGCGTACGGCTCGTTATGATTTACGGTTCTTGATCGTCGCGCTCGAACCTTGTACGGAACCGTGGGTGGAGGAGTAAATGGCTAAAGAGTGGATCCTCAACAGCGTGATGAACCGGTTCCAGTTGAACTTCGCGAGGAACGTCGGCAAGACATCCGAGTCGATTCGACGATGTTCCCCAAGGAGCGTGGATGAGTGGCGCGAGTATTACTATTCGAACGTCCGCACACCCGACCACCTGGATGAGCTCGGCAAAAAGCTCTACGTTAAGATCACCGAAGTCATACCTGCGGAGGTTGAGGCGATCACTGAGGATGACTGTATCACCTACATGCACGAGATGGTCATCAACCGCACGTTCAACGGGTACATGACCGAGATCCAGACGATTTACGGCCAATTGGAGGCCGAATTGGGGGTAAAGATATGCCCTGCGCCCGATGAATGGGATCGTCTGTACAACATCGACTTTTACATTAACGTAAGCGACAAATATATCGGGCTTCAGATTAAGCCCGTTGCCGATACGTCGCATATCTCGCGGATTTATCAGGAACGGGGCCAACAGGCACAGACTCACGCGTCATTCACTGAGAGATTTGGAGGCAACATGTTCTATATCTTCTCGATCAAGGATGGGAACAAGAGGCGAACACAAAATACCGCCGTCATCCCTGAGATCCGGGCCGAGATCGCGCGGCTTTCGTCTTGAAGACACTGCACAGAATAATCAACGCGGACTCACGTCGCCTTGCTCAAGTACCGGCTTCCTCGGTGCACCTAATTGTGACGTCGCCACCTTATCCCATGATTCAGATGTGGGATGACTCGTTCGCGGTCCAGTCGCCTCCGATTAGAGCGGCACTGGATGCCGGAAATGGAATCCGTGCCTTTGAGTTAATGCATAGTGAACTCGATAAGGTTTGGCGGGAGGTGGAGCGCGTCCTCGGTGATGGATGCATCGCGTGCGTCAACATTGGCGACGCGACCAGAACCATCTGTGGCAGGTTCCGGCTGTACTCAAACCACAGTCGCATCATTCAGGCCTTCGTGCGCCTCGGCTTCGATGTGCTGCCGGCAGTTGTCTGGAAGAAAACCACCAATGCCCCCAACAAGTTCATGGGATCAGGTATGCTGCCCGCTGGAGCATATGTCACGCTGGAGCACGAGTACATCCTCGTATTCCGAAAGGGTGGCAAGCGGTCCTTTCGGTCCGAGGATGAGAAGCGGCTGAGGAACTCGAGCGCTTTTTTCTGGGAGGAGAGGAACCATTGGTTCTCGGATATGTGGGATTTGAAGGGCGTACGCCAGAAACTGATCAATCCGGGCCTACGGGATCGCAGCGCCGCTTTCCCCTTTGAAATACCCTACCGCCTGATCAATATGTATTCGGTGTACGGTGACACGGTGTTGGACCCGTTCGTAGGCACAGGCACGACGATAGCTGCAGCTGCCGCAGCCGGCAGGAGCAGCATCGGTGTTGAGATTGACTCGGCCCTCCTACGGGTTATCGCTGACATTGTGGGACAGGCAGTCCAGGTGGGAAACGAAAGGATCACCTCGCGGCTTCGGGATCACCTATCATTTGTAGCGGACTATCAGAAGTCGAAAGGAGATCTCAAACATGTCAATGATTACTACGGTTTTCCAGTCATGACGAAGCAGGAGCGAGAGATCGTCTTTCACGCGTTGGATACTATCGAGCGATCGCCCGATCCGTCCAGTTTCTGCACGCGTTACTCGGGTTTGGATATCGGCATGGGCGAGGGTAGTTGCGAGCCATCGCGCCTCCACAGCGGCGACGCGACGGGTATTCAGCGGCGCCCGGCAAAAGGGGGAAACGTGATCGGGAGTTCTCGTCCCGAGGGGAAAGGGGTTTATCCCGCCGGCCTGGAGAAACTGAACGCCTCCGGATGGACCGAGGGATGACAGCCGTGATGCAACCTCATTTCCGTGCAGCAGTAAAGTCTTCGGGCAGCTCGTTCTTCTTCGGCAGGTCGTGCGGGGGCGCCAGTTGTGCTGCCGGCTGTAAGCGAGAATCCCGGCGTGATCGCCACAGCCAACGGTCGCCTGGAATTACGAGACCGGCGGGTGGTCTGTCGGTACGTGATCTGTCGAGATGCACAATGATCCGACGGTTTTTCGCGCGCGCAGGCCGCAGCGCGGCTAAGCATGCTCAGGACGAGTGCTGTGGTCGAAATAGATCGGATCAGGGCCTTATCAGCGATTCGGCGCGAAAGCGTCGCTGCTTCGTATCCGGCCCATGATGCGGAGTTGTAAAGGGTGCGGCGGCAGGTGGGCCCGGAGAAGATAATGACAGTGGACCGCGAATGTGAAGGGAATCCGCTTCTGACCTGGCTGGTGGAGGCAGAGCGAGAAATCCTTAAACGGGGATCATCCGGCGATCTGAAGATTCCAGACACCCCTACGGACGCTCTGCGGCTGCTTGCCGAGTACTCCTGCGCCGCTCGCGCTGGATTCTGCCGGGTGGTGACCAATCCCGACGGTTTCGCGCAGACGATCAACGTCCTGGCTTTTCATGAGGTGCTGGTCCCGAGCGAGGCGTGGCCTTTCACCCAGGCTGAAATGCGCGCCGAACTGGTCGAGGCTGGACTTAGCGAGTGGTCTCATCTTCCCATCAGCCACGCGACGATTCTATTCTTGCTATCGCCGGGGAGTTACAAATATACGCTGGTTACCTTCCGCCCGAGCGTTGACGACCTCTGGTTAACCATGCACGCGCAGGCGTCCGTCTCTGCGAGGATTGAAAGAGGCTCGGGTTGGCAAAGCGCGGCGATAATCTGGGCGGCTCAGCTTGCGACCGGCGGAGTCGTTAACATCAGCGTGAGGACGGCCACCTCTGGCGCCACCGAACGCGCCGTGCCGGCGACGTTCAGCGTAACCGCGTCGGCGTCAGGCAGTTCCGCAAATGCAGTAGGAGGCGACATGAGCGTCACTGCGCCTGCCTCCGACTCCGGAGCGAGCGCATCGCTACCAGGATTCTCGGTGGAGGTGGAGGCGCCCACTGGGCTGTGGTAGCCAGGCGTGGTCGAGGTACAACACACGGTTATGTTCGATGGGAGCGAGTTGCACACGGAAACTTCGGCCGATGGGGACGGTGTAGAGTTGAAGCGGGAGGCTCGTCTTCGCAAGCCATTCCGGCCGAGCAAGAGGATTGAGGAGTGGACGGTCGGTCAATTATTCGCCGCAGGTTACAATGCTGTTCATGGAACGAACCTCCGGCTCGCTGCGCCGCGTGACGATAGAGACGCCGACCTGGTTTTGGTATACGAACGGCCCCAGGTTGTGAAGCGCGATAGCAGTATTTTGATTTGCGAGCGCGTGCAGATCGTGAAATGCGCTGACAGCCGGATCTGGAAGGCGCTCGCTCGCGACGGGATTTATACCGATGATTTGAGTGAGTCTCAGGTCGTGGACGAGATCCTTGAGGGCATCGCTGGAAAGAAGAAGCATCGCTACAGCAACGCTGCCCAACTGATTCTGTTGCTCGATGGCGGAATGACAGCCGTACTCCGCCAGACCCTGGAGCGAATGTCGTCCCGGAATTCGGGAACTTTGAACGAGGCCGGTTTCAAGGAGATCTGGTATGCGTCGCGGGCAACCGGGGAGGCCTTCCGTCTCTATCCGTCCATTGCGACCGAGACTCGATATATATAGAGGTACCCCCTCGAGAATGGGCAGCGGCTCGCGTTGTTCGCGTGCTGGCAGCCGACTATTGCCAAAGCGCCGTGCTGAGGGTCTTCGCGCTTGTCGCCATGAAGGATGGTGATCCGCCGCCGGCGTTTACAAGGCCGGCTGAGTGGATTCATAAGGACCAGATACCGGGGAGCCGCTCTCTGATTCGCAAGGTCTTCCCGTGGTCACTCCGCGTCAATGAGTCTTGCCGTGATATCCATCGTGGCTGTTCACAAGGCCTTCCGGGAGCGGACTTGATTTGCTATGATTAAAGTATGAGCGAAAGAGATCTCCATTCCTCTCTCAGGACCTCAGTAGTTGGCTCGGACAGCGGGTCGGGTGTCGAGCTGACTCTTGCCCGCCTGCAGTGGGGCAAGGATGATGTCGCGTTCAGCATCCATGCCTCGCCGCGAAGCTTCAGTTTGTCTGGCCAGCAGACCAGCGACCTCCTGAGCTCATCTGGGATTTCGACGAACGGAATGCCCATTCCAAAATGGGGATGGATATTGCCGATGGGCGCCTGAAGGATTCGATATAAAGGGCTTCGGTCCAGCGCTCGCCGCTGCTTACTGCGCTCTCCAGGACGCCGAGCGGCGACTGCGCGCCTGCGGCCTGTCACTACCTCAGCCGGAGCGCTGGGGGCCGTTCATCGGGGGCCGCTCCGCTAGAAGTTCCCGCTCTACAATGGTGGCTGGCGATGGGCATACCGCCGCGGGAACGCGGCTCCTTAAATCCTGCGAGGATGATGCGTTCAACTTCGTTCTTAGCTGGCTCGATGGAGGGTCGCAGAGGGGATGGACCGTCCATTACCGCCCAAAGCAAACCCCTCTTTCCAGCGAGACCGAAGCGGCACTGAACCTCATACGTCTCCGGGCCTTTCCTGCTTGCCCCGAATTCGATTTCGAAGAATGCCGGTGGTTTTTCCATCCTTATCCCGGAGGGTGCGGATCCATTCGGCAATATGGCGACGGTCATCCACGACTGCTTTGTCGCTCATCCGGATAACTTCTCTCCTGGCATCGAGCGATTGCTGGCAGCGCATGCGGCGTTGGAGCCATTCGGCATGTTTTTGTTGCCGCTGGCGAAAGCAGAAACTCGGCGTGATGCGGAACTGCGGCGTCATACCCAGGGCTCAGTCAATCGACCACAACTGGACGCTTTGCCCGAGTATTTTGATGTGGCTCTCTCATTCGCCGGGAGCGAGCGGCCCATCGCTGAGCTCATCGCCCAACGCGTGCGAGCCGGTGGCTTTACGGTCTTCTACGATGACTTCTACCCCGCGCAACTCTGGGGCAAGAACCTCGTCGACTTCTTCGACGAGATCTACCGCAAGCGATCCCGGCACTGCCTCATGATCATCTCCCAGGAATATGCCGATCGGATGTGGACGACCCATGAACGCCGTAGCGCCCAGGCGCGGGCGTTGGAGGAAAAGGGAAGCGAATATATCCTCCCGGTGCGAACCGACAGCGCTGATCTCCCCGGTATGCAGCCATCAACGGCCTACCTGTCTTTGGAGAAGTACGACGCCGAAGGGATCGCTGATCTGCTGATCAAAAGGCTCAGGGCTTGAGTGCTCCGAGCCCCTGCCGGAAAACATCCAGCATCGCCTGCGAGATCGGGAGTAGCGATAGAAGGTAGCTCTGAAGATCCCAAACATACCAGAAAACTCTTATACGCGCGTGGTTGGATCCTGCCATACCGCCAGGGCCTTTGCCTCATTCGTGTCGGGCAGCCGCCCTTCCGGCCTCACGCGCGAGCGGCTGACAAGTCAACCTGGGTGTGCTCCCGGGCGATGGCTCGCTCAAAGTCCGCGAAGGCGGCGCGTTTGCGGCGATTGGGAGTCACGACTGGCAAAAAAAGGGCCGGTTTATCGGCCCCTAACTGCGCCCCCAAATCCGATCTCATTAGTAGGAGGTTGGTTTGGTCGTTTCTGCCCCGGGACGCGTGACTGAGTTAAGGTCCGGTGACATGATTGGTCGCGGGCTTGGAGCTGAGATGCTATTGAAGCGTTCTGGCATGATCGAAGTTGTGATCGGTTGCGTGTTGACCACCGTCTGAAACTCGGTGGCGATCACAAGCTTACGTTCACGTTGGATTTGCATAGCCATACTCCCTGGAAATTGTTTTACCCATATTACTGTGCATTCCACTCTAACCTTTTGACAACCTGGCGCAAGGCAATGTTTCCGTCCGGTAGTTGGAATCCTAAAATCTCGAAGTCACTTTGAAACACATCGCAGCGACCGGAACTCTCAATGAAGGCTAATTGACTGCTCCCTTTCTTGCACGCACCAGGTACGCCAGGAGTTGCGAGGACGTTAGGATGAACCGGCGTTCTCTCCAGCTGGAGCACAGCGTCCATATCCCCGTAGAGGAACCTGGTCACATCGAACGGTGTGTCGATTTGTAATGCTTCGGCATATAAGAGGTACAGTTGCCACATTGCCTCCTCCACTTCGGGTGCTTTGTCTGCGATTGTGGGAATGCGAATCTGGTCTTTGGCCTCAGTTCTGTTAATCGGGTGACCGTGGTAGTAGGACTTGGAAGTTAAGTTGTCTACGATTTCGTTTATCAGATGCTCGTCTGCCGCGGCGTCCCTGTGCAGGCCCAGGAGCTTGCGAGCCATCATTTGTGACTGGGCAATCGATCGCTTGACGTTACCGAGGGCCAGGGGGTGAACCTGGCCGGCGAGGTGCGAAAATGCCTGCACCAACTCGTCCTCGTGGGTAATGCCGCAGTCGTCCCTCACCAATGATACATAAGCGGACACATCCTCGACACTGATGCCGAGTCGCTGTGTTGGGTTGGTTGGATCTGGCGGAGTGAACTGATTCGCGACAGTCGGATCAGTGGGTCCCAACATGCCCATCGGGTGCATGACGATCTCGTCCGCCCCCAGCGCCGTTAGGGTTGCAGCGCTGAACGCCTGATAGGGTACAAGCACGGAGAATCTATTGGTGAATTCACGGATGAGAGTAACCAATCGCCAAGGAACGGTTCCGTCGCCACCGTTGCTGCACAGGAACAGGTCGATTTTGGTCTCGGCCGGCAGGCCTTTGATGAGCCGAAGATGCTCGTACACGCGGGGAATGCAGTCCATTGCCATCTGGACCTCTTGGCCCGACCTGGTGCTTGTGATGTAGGTGATGACATGGGCACCGCGAATTCGCTCGAGTTCCTTGATTAGCTCGATGCGCTTCTTTCGATCTTCTTCCACTTAAATCTCCTCTGTTGACAGGTTCGCCTTCCTTTGTTCAGAGACTGGCCGCTGCATCCGAAATTCGAGGTACGCAGTGATTTGTCCTTCGGCTGATGTACGATCGTTCCTCTGACCGTCCGGCATAGTTCTACTTGTTATAGCGCTATTGGACCAATCGCTGTTTTGGTCATTAACGATCGAGTGCGTGTCGAAGGATCTTCTGGGCGTGCTCCCGAAGACTCTTCGTGGACGCCTCATCGTCGACTGTTTGTCGTACTCCTTTGCCCTGAAATAGGAATCCTCTGTGCCAGAACAAACGCCATATTATGCCACACCGAAACAACCCCGGCTGATCTGGAACCACCGGACTGGGGGAGCCAGGGAAGAGCAGAGCGATACGTGAAGATTTTGAGCGAAGGGACCGGGCAGAACTGGCAGTACCTCTTCCTCATCAACGACGCCAGCATCCGCCGGGAGGACGTGGACTGGTGGCGAATTCAGGGCCGCACCCGATTCCGGGACCTGGTACGGCATGTTGAGAATGCGGCTACGGGGTTGGGGGTTTGAGTATTGCTTCGAAAAGACCTGGCGAGAAATCAAGAAATCAAACGGCCCGGGATCGACTATCAGCGCCGCCAGCTTGTTATGGGTCCCACGGCGCAGGTTCAACGTCAGCGCGTAATCGCGCGAAACGTACGGGAAAGTTGATGCGACACGATACTGCCCTGATGCGGACGGGTGAATAGGAGGCCGGTTTATGAGCGTGCCCGGTGACATGACACTCCCTGAGCTGCAGCGCCTCGTGGGCGAAAGCAAGGGCGAATGGGAGCATGTGGAGTTCAAGAAGTCCACGGGAGAACTCCAGGCCGCGATGCAGACGCTCTGCGGGTTTCTGAATGGCTCCGGGGGGAGGGTCTTCCTGGGGGTCACCGATGGCGGCAGGATCGTGGGCCAGGATGTGTCGGACGCCACCTTTCAGGAGGTTGCCAACGCTATCCGAAAGCTGGAGCCCCCCGCGCGAGTCACGCAGACCCGGGTCACTGTGCAGGATGGCCGGGAGGTCCTGATCCTGCAGGTGGAAGCCGACCCCGACGCTCCATGTACTTTTGATGGCCGGGCATACAGGCGGATCGGCAACACGACCTCTCTAATGCCCAGGGAGGAGTATGCGCGGAGGCTCGGAGCTCGCCTGACCGCGCAGGCGATCTGGGAAAACCAGGATGCCGGCGGATACCCCGTTACGGAGCTGGACATGCCAGAGCTTGATCGGACGCTACGGGACGCGGTGAGCCAGGGCCGGCTGGAGAGCGAGCCAGGCGGCGCGGATCAGGCCCTGGACCGTCTCAACCTTCGTGTCGATGGACGCCTCCGCCGGGCCGCAGTGGTGCTCTTCGGTAAGAGGCTAATGCCCGACTTTCCGCAGTGCGGTCTGCGCATGGCGCGGTTTCGGGGTACGACCAAGACGGAGTTCCTGGACCAGCGGCAGCTTCACGGGCATGCATTCCGGCTTCTGGAGGAAGCCACGACATTCCTTAGCCGGCATATCCCGGTTGCCGGTCGCATCGAGCCAGGCAAGCTTGAGCGTACCGACACTCCGCTCTACCCACCGCTGGCCTTGCGGGAGGCTCTGGTCAATGCGATCTGCCACCGGGACTACACCATTCCCGGCGGCGCGGT
>DASRZA010000060.1:0-4889 GCA_035686845.1 Armatimonadota bacterium
GATCAAACAAGCGACCACGCCGCGGAGAAAAACGGCGATAGAACAGGCTGCGAGTGCGGCGCCTGCCGGGGATGGCAGAAGATCGCCCTCTACGCCAAGTCTAACACATGGCGCTCACCAATGTCAAAGCCGGCGGAGGGCACGGGCGCGACGCGGACGGAGTGCGTGAGTGTGTGGGAGGGTGAGAGGGTGAGTGTGTGGGAGGGTGAGAGGGTGAGTGTGTGGGAGGGTGAGTGTGTGAGGGGGCGAAATGCGGGGTCGGTGGACGAAGGAGGAAAAAGCGGTGCGGGCTGCGCTTCGCGCTCCGCCGTATCGGCCGGCCGTCAAGTCCCGGATGGACGGGCGAGCATAGTGAAGGGCTTCAGCCCCGGTAGTGCGCCAACGCATTCGCGGGTCATGAAGTCCCGGATGGACGGGCGAGCATAGCGAAAGGCTTCAGCCCTGGGAATGCGGCAGCGTTCTCGTGTATCCCGAAGTCCTGAAGGGACGGCCGAGCTTTAGACCCGATGGCGAGACTCGGCCGCGGGCGCCGGGACCACTCAAAAATGCGGGTCCTCGCCCGGCGACTCCGAACCTCAATAACTCATGCTTCTCCATCCTCCGCCGGGCCCAACGCGAACCCTCCCCGTCGGAACCCGGCGCAAAACCCATGCCCGGTTGACCCGCAACGTTGTAGGGGCGAAGCATTCGCATCAGTTCTCTCGTACCCACAATTCCTCGGGCGAATGCTTCGCCCCTACGCGCCGCCATACACGAACCTCTATCAACGGGCGGCCGTATCTCGCAACGCCCGCGTTTTGGCGCTCATCACGGCTTGTGCCGCGCTGCTCTAACTCGGGGCGCAGCGATCTTCGGCGGCCTAGCTGATCCGGGCGTCGCGTGGGCCATCGCCGCCGCGCCGCACAAAGCGGCAGCGCATAAGCAGATTGCACGCCGCCCGGTCGGTTGTTTCGCCATCGTTTGCCCCCTGGCACGGCGACTGTCCCGGCGGCCGCCGGCTTGCACGGTCACCCGCAGACGTCTCCCGCGCCTCGCGCTTACTTCGCCGGCGGAAAAAAACCCAGCATCTTATCGACCGCGGCGCGGTCTGCGGCATTCCCCAGTTGCCGGGCGCGTTCCATGTATGACCTCGCCACCTTCTGGTCAAAATTTGCCTCGTGGTACACGATGCCGAGGTAGAAGTTGGCTGCAGCCGAATCCGGCGACAGGCGAAGAGCTTCTGTCAACAGCTCGATCTGCTTCTTTGTGTCCCCGATGTGCTGCAGAGCAAGCGCGACCATCGCCATTGCCTGGAGGCGCTGCGGGGTATAGTTCACTCCACCTGGTCCGAGTACTGGCAGCAAGACCGGGATGCTCGGCCCTCCGTCCTCGTAGTTGATCGCCACGGCCGTATGGTTGTAGATCATCAGGGCCTCCTGCTCCTGCCCGGCCTGGCTGAGGATAAGCGCAAACTTCATCAGCGGCTCAAAGTTTCCCTCCCGGAATCCGCCATGCAGTGGTGAATCGGAGTAAATGGCGCGGCGATAGAACATAAGCTCGTCCCGAACGTCACCGGCGGCGCCCGCGCAATTCGCTATTCCATATAGGGCCAGTTGGAAGCTGGGAGTAATGCGCAGCCCGCCAACGTAGCTCTCAATCGCCGCGTTCCAGTTCCCTTCTGCGGCGAATTCGTCTGGCTGTCTGGTCATTTGACCGCGGAGATCGGCTAAGCGCAGCATCTCCTGAAGACGGAGGGGAGGGATGTCCGGCGCACTGTAATACCCGTTCCCGTCGTGGCCGTTTGCACCAGGCGCCGTCGAGGGCGGCTTGATCGGGTGCGATTCACCTTCAGGCGTTTCCCGCGTCGGAAGCTTCGGTACTGCGCCTCGCGCTTTCATCCCGAATCTCATCGCGGCATCTCGCAGAAGCTTCTGGCACATTGCGCTCAGCACCACGGTTGATCCGTGGTTCTTGCTGTGTGCAGCGCTGCGGTTCGGCCCGGCGGTCACCGCGGGCGCCGTCTGACAGATCACCGCTGCCACACATGCAAAGGCGAAAAAGGCCGATGAGCGTGTTTTTGCTGCAGCATGCGCTTTTTTCATCATCATTGTTCCATTCTCGATCAACGGTCGCAATTTACCGCTTGGCGAACGGCTCTAGCCGCCAAGCGCGGGTCTCTGCATGGCGGTGCTGTCGCTATACGCCCACTAATGTAGTCCAAGAACGGATCGCCTCCCGCGGTGGACCAGATCCAGTTGCTCACGGTGGACGTCGCGTTACTTACGGAGCTAAAGGTCGCAACCACCTGCTGCCCGGTCAATATCTTGAGGGTATCGCCATCGAGTGTGGTCCCTGAAAGATCTACCTCGACGGGGGTGTAGGCGACGCTGTAGGTTACGGCAACCTCGGCGGCGCCGGCGTCGTAGGGCGGCCCGGGCGCAATCGGGGTGCTGGCGATCAGGTTATCGGAGACGGTGACCGTCCCGGTATGGCTGTCGTGAACGCTGTATGCCGTGCCCTCATTGCCGGGGAGCCCGGTGCTCCACGTGTCGTCCAGGCCGTTGTCAGTGCCGCCGAAGGCGTACGCGTAGGCGTCCTCCTGAATGAGCATCTGTGAACATGGCGGGTCTTGCGCCATCGTCTCGCCTTGAGTCGGGTACCACTGGAGCGTCACTGTCACAGTGCCGGAGGTCGTGGCGTCCAGCGAGTACGGGCCGCCGGCGGTGTTGCCGCCCGATGTCTGGCCAACCGTGTTCTGCCAGGTCCCGTCATTGAGCTGCGCAGGGTCGTCAAGGGTGTAGTGAAGATCGTGCTCGGGCCAGGTCCCGCTGCTAACGTAGGTTACCACCCAGGTGTGGCTGGGTTCCTGTGCATGCGCGGGACTACCTGGCGCAAAACCGAGCAAAAGCGATAGGATCGGAATTACCGCCCATCGTGATACACCGCTCCGTCATGGGCGTAAAGAGCGTCTGCTGGGGGGTGGATTCCAGAATCTGACGCCGGCGGTATCGGTGCGCAGCCGGCCGCGGTGTCGGGCCCGTGCCGGGCATGGAAACGCGGTTTGACTTAAAGCGAGTTAAGACGTTAACCATCCGGTCACCCCTTCCTTCTAAAAGCTCGCGTTAGACGTGGCCGCAGCAGGTGTTAAGAACATAACCAAATCCATTATACGCGATCTTCTTCACGTCCTGGCGATGTTTTGACCGGCGCCGCGAAGTATGTCATAACTTTTTTGGACTGTTTCAGTTTATTAAAACTATTGCCGTCGTACAAATGGTCCGTCGAAATCGACCGATGCAGGAGCCGAGCCGCTCCCGCCTTGAAGCCGTCCGCGTCCGGACAGGTATAATCGAGCGGTGTTTCTCTGGCAAAAATGCAGGCGCGCTGCTGTGCTGTCGGCGGCATTTAGCTGGCCGGAAGTTCGCAGATTCAGACCGGCGTGAACCCGCCAAAAGCGGCGCCGCGATGGCAGCATTTGCGTAGAGTCTGCCGCGTTCCGTCTGCCCGCTAGATTGCCATCTGAAAGGCCGGCGATGGGAGGGGATCAATCAGGTAAGGGCTCTTTGGAGCTTCTTGCGTTTGCGCCGGGCGGGCGCCGGCCCGGCGCTGAATTTCAAGAGCCGAGCGACACCCGCCCAACACGGGGCCGTCGCCCCTCATCGGCACGCGGCGAGGATTAACACGGACCGTAGCCGAGATTGCGGATTTCTTTCTCGGCTGCCTTGATTCTCGTGCTGGTGAGTGGGTGATCGCTCAGGAACGACGGACCGCCGCCGCCGCCGGAGGCCTGGAGCACGTGAAACAACTGGATCATGCCGCATGGATTGTAACCCGCGGCGACCATGTTCTTAAGTCCGCCCTGGTCAGCTTGTTCCTCTTCACCCCGGCTGTATTTCAGGGTGAACAACTGGTTGCCGAGGTCGGCTATCGTCGCTTCTGTATTATTCGCATGAGCCAAGCCCAGCAGCACCAGGAGGCCCAGTTGGCGCTTCTGTTGAGACGCGTACTGGTGCGCCCAATGCTGCAGCCGCACGTGCGTCATTTCATGACCCATCACCGCGGCCCTCTCATTATCGTTGGTCAGTTTATCGTAAAGGCCGGTGAAAAAAAACGTATTTCCACCGGGCAGCGCAAAGGCGTTGACCTCCTTGCTCTGGATCAGGTGAAATGACCAGTGCCAGGGACCGCGGTCCTTCCCGAGAGCGTTTACAAGCCGGTCGCCAATCGCTTGCAAATGCGCCGCACGCGCATCGTGGATTACTTTATATTGATGCTCGACCTGGGCGGCGGCCTGGTCTCCCAGCTTGATCTGCTCAGAGACGCTGGGCGTAAACAGGTCTGCCCGGGCCGGCGGAGCAGCCAGCGCCAACAGGGCGGCGCTCGTCACAATCAGCGCCGCCAGCGATCCCACCGCCCTCCCCGGCAGCGTACGCAAGTTACAATTTGTACTCATCAAAATCGCATCTCCTCATTATCACTCCACCGAATCCTCCGGCGGAGTTCCAGGCGGCCCAGCGCATGGGCGACGTTCTCAGGACTCCTTCTCAGTCGTTATGGTGCCCAAAAGTTGAGAAGATCAAGCGTGAAGTGCGGCCGTGCTGGTGGCAGCGCTGGCGGTTCCATCTCCATGGCCACGAACCTGGCAGCGGGCGGCGGCGGCGGCGTGCGCCCGGTTATCAGAGGAGTGTCACGAATGTAATCCTATCGCATAATTCTTCCTCGGTCGAGGCCGATGCGTAAATCAACAAGCTATCAATCGTAGGCCCAAGAGCCCCGGCCGAATCGATGGTCAGGATTCCTCGAATGTGTCGTCCCTCGGCCAGATGGTCCCTCAGATGAGCCGGCATCGATTTGCGATTATTGGTCACAAGCATGAAGCCGTTTTCGGAACACCAATTAAGCAGCTCAGG
>DASRZA010000061.1:0-7517 GCA_035686845.1 Armatimonadota bacterium
AAGCAGTGGAGCAACTCATGCAGCTAGCAAAAATAAACATTCAGAAAGAGATTTACGAAGGACGACTTAAGGCGCAGCGGGATGCGCTTGCGCTGGCCGACGCCGTCGCCCAGGCTGAGCAGGCGCTTGCGAAGTCCGAAAGTGAGCGAGAACGGGCCGAAAGTGAGCGAGCGCAGGCGATGGCCCGAGCGGCTGAGTTGGAAGCGCTGGCAAGAGGCAATGTTGTCGCTCGAATTCACCTTATGCAGAAGCTGTTGAGGCAGACGGAGACTCCGACGGCAGAACTGGAGCAGATGACTCTGGAATCGCTGACCGCGCTCGTCGGACAATTGGAACGGGAGCTGCCGCGTTAGCGTTCACCATCGATCGGATTCCTGTCCGCCTGACGAGCGTGGCGAGAGCGAGCGGCGCAGTCGCTCATCAGCGACACGCTCCTGCGCGCCACGTTTTGAAGAAAACGTATGCAGGAATGCCGCGGCCCGTCACTTGGCATTTCGAGAGGCATCCGGCAAAGGTTCATCGCCCGTCCAAAAACCTGGAAGCGGTTTGTCATGCTGCCCGGTCGCATATTGTTTCAGCCGTTCGAGGCCGGAATCGGAGAGCATTTCGATGGCATCGAAGACTGTTTCCGGCCCGACGGATCGAAGGGCCTGGTCGCCCGCGCTTTTGCGCAGCGGCAGGTGAGTGGTGAGCAGCACGATCCGTTCTTTGCCGGCTTTTCGTAATACCAGCGCCCGGCCCAGGCATTTCCAGAGGGTATCGGTTCTTAAAAGTCCGGCCCGGGGCGTGGTGAAGGCGCCGGATACGTCAAAATGCCACTCCTCGCCGCGCTTATCTTTCGCGACGTAGTTGATGACCACCCCCAGGCGTGGAACCGCGCTGTTCTGCGAGACAATCTCGAAGCCGCAGTCTTCCAATACCCGTTTCGCTATCCCCTGCGCCGTCTTGCCCTCTATGTTCGCCCGCGCCTCATAATCGTTGTTCTCTGGAATCGATGGCGTAACAGGGACCAAACTGATCAAATCTGACGCGGCGCCGGCCTCTTCGGCGCCTACGCGCTCGCGAGCGATGGCAACATACTTTTCATCAAGGTCATAGCCGATGAAAAGGCGAGACGTTCGGGCGGCGGCCACGAGCGTGCTGCCGGAGCCCATAAATGGATCTAACACGAGATCGCCTTCGTACGTATAGAGCTCGATCAATCGCTGCGGAAGCTCCACGGGGAACGGGGCCGGGTGCGATACCCTGGTGGCTCTTTCCGGCGCGATTTCCCATACGTCGAGCGTCGCTTCCATAAACTCATCCGCCGTGACGTCGCTCCTATAAGGCAGATCTTCTTCTTCCCGCTGCTTGCTTGATTTTGCCCGGTCGAATCGGCCCTTGCTGGCGATGATCACCCGCTCGGTGATGTCGCGCAGGACCGGGTTACGCGGCTGCCTGAACGAGCCCCAGGCGCATGACCCGTTCGCACCCTCGCCCTTTTTCCAGATCACCTCACCGCGCAGGAGCAGCTCTAGATCGTCCTGCAAAATCCGGATCACGTCCGATGAAAGGCTGCGGTACGGTTTACGCCCGAGATTGGCGACGTTTACGGCAATCCTGCCGCCCGGCTCGAGCTTCTTTTTGCACTCCTGGAAGACGCTGCGGAGCATCGCCAGGTATTCAAGGTAGGTGGCGGGGATGCGGCCCTCGCCCAGCGCCTCCTCATACTCTTTCCCCACAAAATAGGGCGGTGAAGTGACGACGAGAGCCACGGAATTATCGGGGATGATATCCATTGAGGAGGAGTCGCCATGCACAAACGGATCTTCCGGCTTCCATCGAACGAAAGCCTCATTCCGCGTGATCTCGGGGGCGACGAACCGGGCATAGAATAAACTTGAATCATGGCCTTCGCGCTTGCCAACCCCGAAATTCGACGTGGATGTAGATGAGCGCTTCGCTTTGCGTTCCAAATGCAGCCCTCTTTTGAAGTGCTCCTGAGCGAATCCTCTGGACCCCGAATCGACGCGGCCTTGAACCCTCGACTCGGTACATTAAGAATAGTTTTTGAGCGAGTCGATGCCGTCCTCGACCAGTTCCGCAGCGCAATAGAACGCAGCGAAATACGACGCAGCGGCCGGCGACTCAACGATGGCCGCTGTGGAATACCTGAGCGCCCGACTCAATCTTACCCAGGCCGCGAGAATGGCGCGAATCCCTTCAAAAAGGGATATCAGATCCTGCAGCGAAACCGTCCTATTTGGGTGTCTATACATTAATAGAGTATAATAAATCCGACAGCCAGCTTGAGTATGGGTCGGGGCGGCCCGGAAGGGTCGCTGAGAATTGAAACCAATCTGTGGAGACGGCGCCGATGGAGAGACGGGTCTTAAGCAGGAGAACGGCCGGGGCGATCATCCTGGCGGCAGGAATCATCGGGCTGGCGACAGCGCCGGCGGTACGGGCTATAAAGTCCCGCCATGTGGCTTCCCTTCACGCGGCGCTGCGACACACCGGAGCGTCGAAAGCTAACGCTTCGAAGCGACCGTATCCCGGTGTGAAGACTGCACCATCCCGCTCCTTCCCACATCTCCTCGATTATAACCGGGACATCGTGCCGATACTCGGCGCCAACTGCTTTGTATGCCACGGCCCGGACCCGGGCGCGCGGCAGGCGGGTCTCCGGCTCGACATGTCCGACAGCGCTTATAAAGCGACCGCCTCGGGCAAGATCCCGATCGTGCCCGGCCATCCGGAAAAGAGCGAACTCTATTATAAGATAACCGCTTCGGGCGCCGCGCGGATGCCGCCCTCTTACTCGGCCAAATCGCTGACGCCGGCCCAGATCGCCACCCTCAAACTCTGGATAGAGCAGGGCGCGAAGTACGAGCCCCACTGGGCTTATATCAAGCCGGTTCGTCCGCCGCTTCCAGCGGTGAAGAACCCGGCCTGGCGCCACAACCCCATCGACCGGTTTATTATGGCGGGCCTGGAAGCGGCCCATGTTTCTCCTTCGCCACTGGTGGACCGCCGGACGCTCATCCGAAGGGTGAGCCTGGACATTATCGGCCTGCCGCCCACGATGCAGGAGGTGTCGGCGTTCGTAAACGATAAGAGCCCCAACGCCTATGAAAAGGTGGTGGATCGGCTGCTCGCATCGCCTCATTTTGGCGAGCGGATGGCGATCCGATGGCTGGACTTAGTGCGTTACGCCGATACCGATGGCTACCACGGCGACCAGTTTCGGAGCGTCTTCCCCTACCGCGATTACGTCATCAATTCGTATAACGAGGATAAACCGTTCGACCAGTTTACCATCGAGCAGCTTGCCGGCGATCTGCTCCCGAACGCCACGATGGAGCAGAAGGTGGCGTCGGGATATAATCGTCTGAACATGATTACCCGGGAGGGCGGCGCGCAGCCGAAGGAATATCTGGCGAAGTATGCGGCGGATCGGGTGCGAACCACCTCAATAGTGTGGCAGGCGACGACGATCGGCTGCGCCGAGTGTCATGACCATAAGTTCGATCCGGTGACCTCGAAGGATTTTTACAGCTTCGAGGCGTTCTTTGCCGACATCAAACAGCAGGGTGTGTACCAAAACGATGGCCCGGTGGAACCCGACATGGCGGTTCCTTCGTCCGGGCAGACCGCAGCGTTAGCGGATCTGGAACGCCAGGAGAAATCGCTCAAAGCGTCGCTTGACGCTCCCAACCCGACGGTGGACGAGGAAGAGAAGATCTGGGAACAATCGGAGCGGGAGAAGATCGCTTCCTGGACGACGCTCAAGCCGGCGAGCGCCCAATCGAAGAGGGGCGCGACGCTCACGACACAGCCGGACGAGTCGATCTTAGCCAGCGGCACGCATCCTACCACCGACACCTACACCATCACGACGACCACGACGCTGCGGGGAATCACCGCCTTCCGGATTGAGGCGCTGCCGGACCCATCGCTGCCCAAAAACGGGCCGGGCCGGGCTGATAATGGCAACTTTGTGCTCACCGGTCTGACTGTCACGGCGAAACCGGCGGGAAGCGCGATGGCGAATCCGATCACGCTGCAGAACGCCACGGCGACATGGGAGCAGAAGTCGGGCGCCGACGCCCTTCCGGGCAAGGTCTGGAGCGCCGCGCTGGTTCTGGACCCGAAGAAGACGGATAAATCGTTTGGATGGGCGATTCTGGAGCGGGTGGGTCAGCCAAGCGCCGCAGTCTTCGAAACCGCCTCGGATATCGGGGATGGCGGCCCGGTTACGCTCACCTTTAAGCTCGACTTCAGCTTCCCCGCCCATCAGATTGGCAGGCTCCGCATCTCGGCCGCTACCCTGCCGCGGCCGGTGCGGGCAATGGAAGCGGGAGCGCCCCAGGACGTGCAGGCGGCCCTTCTCATAGACCCCGCGCAGCGGACTCCCGCGGAGGAAAAGGCGCTCGCGGACCATTACCGGTCCATCGCCCCGGCGCTGCAGCCGCTGCGGGATCTCGTGGCTGGGATGGATAAGCGCGTCGCGGACCTGAAAGCCTCGATCCCGCGAACGCTCGTAACGGTTGCGGTGATGCCGGCGGTCATCCGGGTGCTGCCCCGGGGCAACTGGATGGATAATTCCGGCGAAATCGTGAAGCCTGCGGTACCGCAGTTCATGGGGCAGCTTCCCGCCGGCGAACCGGCGAACCGGCTGGCGCTCGCGAAATGGATCGTTTCGCGGGATAACCCGCTCACGGCCCGGGTGGTTGTGAACCGGCTCTGGGATAACCTGTTTGGCGCCGGTATCGTCCGCACGGTGGACGATTTTGGAACACAGGGCGCGCCCCCCACGCATCCCCATTTGCTGGACTGGCTGGCGGTTCAGTTCATGGATAACGGCTGGCACGTCAAACCGATCATCAAATTGATCGTGATGTCGAACGCCTACAAACAGTCGTCACACGCGACGCCGGCGATGCTGGAGCGCGACCCGTTCAACGATCTGATCGCCCGGCAGGGCCGATTCCGGCTGCCCGCCGAGATGATCCGCGACAATGCGCTCTCCATCGCGGGCCTGCTGTCGCCCCGGATTGGCGGCCGGAGCGTCTTTCCTTACCAGCCGGACCATTATTGGGACAACTGCAATACGTTTACCGGCAAGCTGATCTACACGCAGGACCACGGCGCCAACCTGTACCGCCGCGGGCTTTACACCATCTGGAAGCGGAGCTTTTTGAATCCCAGCCTGCTCGCGTTCGACGCGCCGCCCCGCGAAGAATGCACGGCTTACCGCACCGTGTCGAACACGCCGCTGCAGGCGCTGGTTTTGCTCGACGATCCGACGTACGTAGAGGCCGCGCGGGTCTTCGCGGAGCATATCCTGGACGAGGGCGGCGATACCACCGCCTCTCGCATCAACTACGCGTTCCGCCGGGCGCTGTTCCGACCGGTCCAGCCGAAGGAGCTGGCGGTGCTGGCCGCGCTGCAGCGCAAGAGCCTCGCTGATTACACCTCGGACAAGGCCAGCGCGAAAGATCTGGTGAGTGTTGGTGAGACACCGGTTCCGAAGAATATCGATGTTTCCGAGCTGGCGTCCTGGACCTCCGTGGCGCGCACGATTCTGAATCTGAGTGAGACCATCACGCGTGAATAGAGCGCCGATATCGGATTTGAAACAAGTGGGGAAGTTATCCGGCCGGAAGAGTGGGAGCGTTAGATAACGCTCCGAAGGGGAGACGGCATGAACGAATGGGAAGAGCTTTCTAGAAAAGTGACGCGGCGGACGTTCTTAGGACGGACCGCGGCGGGGATGGGGTCACTCGCGCTCGCGTCGTTTCTCGACCCACGGGTGCTGACCGCGGCGTCCGCCGCGCCGGCGGGCCACTGGTCCGGAGTGGTTCATCCGCTTGACTATGCGCCCAAGGCGAAGCGGATTATTTATCTCTACATGGCCGGCGGTCCTTCCCATTTGGAGACTTTCGACAACAAGCCAAAGCTGGCTGAGTTGAACGGCCAGCCGATGCCTGCGTCGTTGACCAAGGGGCAGCAGGTGGCGCAGCTCCAGGGCGTCAAGCTGAACTGCTTCGGACCGCAGCAGCCGTTCCAGAAATTCGGAAAGTCACAGCAGGAGATCTCCACGATATTCCCGCACCTCGGCGGGATTGCCGATGATATTTGCATCGTGCGATCCATGCACACCGACGCCATCAATCATGACCCGGCGCATACTTTTATGAACACGGGCACGACCATCAGCGGGCGTCCGGCGTTCGGTTCCTGGCTCTGGTATGGTATCGGGAACATCAGCGACAACCTGCCCGGTTTCGTGGTGCTCACGTCGCTCGGAAAGTTCGGGCAGGCGCAGCCGATCGCGTCACGGCAGTGGAGCAGCGGCTTTATTCCCAGCAAATTCCAGGGAATTGAGTTCCACGCCCAGGGAGACCCGGTTCTCTACGTCACCCGGCCGGCCGGTGTTACGTCCGGCTGCCAACATGATATTGTGGACGCCGTCAATTCACTCAACGAGCTGCACGACGACGTAGTGGATGACCCGGAAATATCCGCCCGGATCAGCCAGTATGAGCTGGCGTTCAGGATGCAAACGAGCATTCCGGAGCTTACCGATCTCTCCAAGGAATCTCCCAAGACGTTGGCAGCGTATGGCGCCACGCCGGGCGACGGATCTTTTGCGTCCAACTGCCTTCTGGCCCGGCGGCTCGCCGAACGCGGCGTCCGGTTCGTTCAACTTTATCACCGCGGATGGGACCATCACGGCGGCATCAAGGCCAATATTAAAGGCGCGGCCGGTGAAGTGGACCAGGCGTGCGCGGCGCTGGTGAGCGATCTGAAACAGCGAGGGATGCTGGAAGACACGCTGGTTGTCTGGGGCGGCGAGTTTGGCCGCACTCCGATGGCGCAGGGCGATGGGCGCGATCACCATATCAAAGGCTTCTCCATCTGGATGGCCGGCGGTGGAATCAAACCCGGCATTACCTACGGCGCCACCGACGATTTCGGTTACAACGCCGAGGTCAACCCGGTCCACGTACACGATCTCCACGCCACGATCTTGCGACTGTTCGGCATCGAGCACACCAAATTGACGTATCGTTTCGAAGGCCGCGACTTCCGACTCACCGACGTGGCCGGAAACGCCGTGACCGATATTATCGTGTGAGATATTAGGCCGGTTTGCGGCGCGTGTGGCAGAGCCTCTAAAACAACACGGTGTCGCAGCCGGGCTCGGTCATGACGCGGTCGAACCCGGTGTGCTCCGCCCTGTAGGCGCGGGCAAGTAATCAAGGGCTTCGGGCCTTCCGGAGCGGATTCCCGAAGGGGCGGGCCTGTCCATGCGATCGCGAATAATAGGGAATCGGGCTTTCTTAGGCTGTATGGCGATTCTCTGCCTCGTTTACGTCATCGTGGCCATCTGGCTCAGCCGGATAGGCGCGTTCTGGAGCCCGGATTGCGGCGCGCGCTTTGCCGTGATCCGGGGCTGGATCGAGCACGGGAGTCTGATCCACTGGCCCTATGCTGGCGCTTCCATTGATCCCGCGGGTCAAATTCATCCG
>DASRZA010000062.1:0-23479 GCA_035686845.1 Armatimonadota bacterium
TTCATCCTTCATCCTTCATCCTTTACGGCCGTCCTTCATTCTTTACGCCCGTCCTTCAACCCTCCACCCCTTCCGTCACGATCGCTTCCACGAAGAGCGGATCGGAGGCGGGAAAGATCGGAACACGGCGCATCAACCAGAGATACGGGAGCGCCACGGCGCCGGCAAAGCCGATGGTGATCGCCGCCTCCACAATCCAGTACACCGCCGGTTCCAGGTTCGCGATATACGGCATGACGTCTAAAAACCGGTAGCTGAGCACCCCCAGAGCGCCCGTCCCGGCGATCCAGGCGAGCGGCGCCGATCGCGATTTGAAGCCGCGTGCAAGAAAAAGAAGGGAAGGGATGATCAGAAGCAGCGAGAGCGATACCCAGGCCAGCGCCGTCCAGGGCCACTCGCGCCACTCTTCAATGAGATAATGCGCTCCAGCGGGAATGTTTCCCATCCAGATCACGAGATACTGCGACCACGCGAAGTAAGCCCAGAAGAAGCCAAATCCCCAGATGAGATTGCTCAGGTCCAGCAGCCGGCGTGGAGTCACAATCTGGGGCATCGGGTCAAACCGCATCCAGAGATGCGTTAAAATGGCGGCGGCGGCCAGCGCCGCGTAAAACTCGCTTTCCCAATAGATGCCGCCGAACATCGAGCTCTTCCAGTTGGGATAGAGACTCATCGCCAGATCGGTGGCCCACATCGTAAAGCCAAACGTATAACCGAGGATCAAGCAGGGCGACAGCAGCCGCATCGCCCACTGGCTTCGCGCTCGCTCCTGATTCAAGCCGCGCCAGCCGCGGGTGATCAGAGCCGCGAAGCCGCGGGGCGGCCGGCCGCGATAGAGCGCTCCGAGATCCGGGCGGATAGAACAGCAGAGGTACCAGAGGCTTAAGATCGTCATCACCAGCAGCATCAGCCCCTCGCGCCAGAAGAGCCGGTTAATGCGAAACCAGCCATTCCGGCCGGGTTCGTGAACCCAGACCCAGATCCGGTCGCGGCCGAACCAGAGCACGAGAAACAGGAGCAGGGCGAATGGCAGGAACGCGGCGAGGCCCTCCGTCATCCGCTGGATTGGCCGGCCCCACCGAGCCACAACCACGTTGAACATCGCCGACACAATAATGGCCGCCTGCGCCAACCCCGTCCAGTAAAGGACATTGACCAGCATCGCCGCCCACGTCCGGTTTGGCGCCAGCCAGAGCCCGATGCCGAAGCCGATCAATCCAGTTCCCACGCAGAGCAGCGCCGCGAGCGTCAGCCATCCGGCCGGCCGGCGCAAAAGCAGCGCATCCGCTTCCAGCTCGCGTACCTCTTGCGGCCCATGATCGCTCATTATGTTGACCTCCGGATCGGTAGATCGTCTCGCGAGCGCACCAAGACCACCCGATCGGCGCCGGACTCTCGCAGGATCCTTTCGATCAGACGCCGCTCCTCGGATTCTTCATCGCACTTCAGGAACAGAGCGAACTCGTCGATCGAAAATGAGGGGCGATAGCCGGCGCTTGGATTCTGGCGAGGCAGCCGCGCCAATACCAGAAATCCTGCCACCGTTCCCAACGATGCAAAAAGAATGGTCAGCTCGAAGACGATCACCGCGTAGGGCGGCCAGGAAACGAACGGCTTACCGCCAACCACGAGCGGATAGTCGAACGACATCCAGACGGTCATCGCCCAGCCGATCCCCATGCCGGCCAGGCCGCCCAGCAGGCAGGTCCAACGAGTTGAGCTCGTCCCGGGCCGGAGGATCTCCAGCGCCTCTTCGTCCGGCAGCGGCGAATAAGTAACCGGGCGCCGCAGGTGCTCGCGATGGGCCGCTTCAACCGCATTCTTCAGCGCGTCCGCGTCGCTAAAGTAGCCCATCACTCCGAGGAACTCACTCATGATTCAGAACCCCCGGCGCCGGATTGTGTCTCAATGGCCTTGATCCGGAGCTCTTCGTATCGCGCCTTGAGCAAACCCTCCGCCTCCGTCTCGGCGCGAGCCTCTCGTGCTTCCCGCAGCATGTCCTTGCGTAATTCGTAGAGCGGCACAATCGGCACAACCTTGATGAAAATCAGAAAGCTGAACAGGAAGAATCCAAGGCTCCCGATCGTGATGCCAATCCCTACCCACGAAACATGGAAGGTGCCCGGGGCCCACGAGTAAACGTCATAATCTCGCGCCAGCGGCGCCGCCACAATACACCAGCGCTCCGCGAGCATCCCTACGTTGATGATGATCGAGAGGATCCAGAGCCAGACCAGGTTTCGCCTCAAGCGACGGAACAGCAGCGTCAATGGAAACACGCAGTTGCAAATGGTGAAGAGCCAGAAGAGAACCTTGAATCCACCAAAAAACTGGTAGAGATATCCGACTTCCTCGATCGGGTCGCCGCGATACCAGGCCATGAAGTAAATGACGGCGTACGAATACGTCACCATCAACGAAGTGGCAATGATAATCTTGGCGAGCTGCTCCAGCCGATCCACCGTAATCACCCTTTCGAGGTGGAAGTAGCTCCGGATCGGGATCATCAGCGTAAGGAGCATCGCCAGCCCCGAGAAGATAGCCCCGGTCACGAAGTAGGGAGGAAAGATGGTGTAGTGCCAGTCAGGCACAATCGCGAGCGCCAGGTCCCACGACGTGATCGAGTGCATCGAGATGATGACGGGAGTCAGCAGCGCCGCGTGGAGCGTGCTCGCCATCAATAAATGTTTCCACTGCCGGTCGGTCCCCTCCCAGCCCAGCGAAATCATGCCATAGATCGTCCGTTTCCAACCCGTTGACCGGTCCCGCACCACCGCCGCGTCGGGCAGCAATTCCAACCAGAAATACACAATCGAAAGCACGAGATAGGTTGCGATGACCCAGACGTCAATAATCAACGGAGATCGGAAGTTCACCCAGAGATGTCGTTCGTTGGGATAGGGAAAGACCCAGTAAAAGCGCCAGGTTCGCCCGAGGTGTATAAGGGGAAACAGCCCGGCGGTAAGAATGGCGATGCAGGTCATCCCTTCGGCGGCGCGGGAGAACGCAGCGCGGAAAGGAGCGCGAAAGAGGAAGAGGATTGCGGAAGTGAGCGTTCCTGCCGTCGCGATTCCAATCCACCAGATGTAATCGCCGATGTAGATTGCCCACATCATGGGGTGCATCAGCCCCGTCATGCCAAGCCCATGAATAATCTGCGTTCCCCACGCGGCGAGCCCAAGCGTCATCATGACCAGTGACAATAGAAGAAGCAGCCAGTAGCCCCGGCCGGGCTTGCGCTGCATCACGTCGATGACGTGTTCAGTGATCTCACGAAATGACTCGTGCAGCGGAACCCGGCCCGGTAGTTGGGATTCCTGAGTTGAGGCCGCTCGCTCGGAACTCATGTCTGCCTCACCCGCGCCAGGTAAGTCACGTTCGGATAGGTATTCAGGTCGGCAAGAGCCGCGTAACCGCGAGGGCTCCGAGTCATCCGGTGGACCTCGCTGTTTTTATCGTTCAGGTTCCCGAAGATAATCGCGTCGGCCGGGCAGGCCTGCATACAGGCGGTCGCAATCTCCCCGTCGCGAATCGGATGCCCGGTGGAATCCGCTTCGATTTCGCGCGCACGTATACGCTGCACGCAGAACGTGCATTTTTCCATCACGCCTTTCGTGCGGTGGATCACGTCCGGATTCAACTGTTCATCCAGGGGCGATGGGAAATTGTTGTCGGCCCAGTTGAACCGCCGCACTTTGTAAGGGCAGTTGTTGGAACAGAACCGGGTCCCAATACACCGGTTGTAGATCATGAGGTTCAGCCCCTCATTATCATGAACCGTGGCATAGACGGGGCAGGCGTATTCGCACGGCGCATTGTCACACTGCTGGCAGAGCATCGGCAGGAATCGCACGTCTACCTGCATGGAATTTCCCCGGGTCTCGGCGGCGGTCTGGAATTCGCTCTCCACGGGAACCGGCGGCCCTGCCTCATGGCTGGCGGGGCCGACGTAGTTTTCAATCCGTATCCACGACATCTCCCGGCCCCGTGCGCATTCATCATGCCCGACGACCGGGACGTTGTTCTCGGCGTAGCAGGCTGCGACGCAGGCATTGCATCCAACGCAGCGATCCAGGTCGATGACCATTCCCCAATGCCGGTCGGGGTGGTAGTGGAGATGATAGAGCGAATCGTGGTCATTCCGGTCCCGGAGGGCGGCGCCCCGGGCGTTGGCCGGAAGCTGGTCCATCTCCCGGATCGTCATGCCGTGCGCCACGTCTTCGCCTATCTGCCGGATACCCGTCTGGAGCACCGCCAGCGGCCGGGTGACGGGAATCCGCGCCACGTTGACCGGGACCCCGCCAACCATGGGGCCGCCCGAAGCCGGGTCCGCGCGGCCATCGAGAAGCGTCAAGGGATTGGCGCCCACGCCGCTTGCATACCGGCCAAAAGTGGTATGTCCCTGCCCGATCATAACGGCGACAACATCCGGATGAACCCAATCACTGATCAGGGCCGGAACCTCCACCTTACCGGATGCGGTGGTGATCGACAAAACCTGTCCGGATCGCACGGCGAGCGCCCTTGCGCGGTCGGGGTGAATCTCGGCCCAGCTCCCCCAGACGGCCTTGGCGGTGGAATCGGGAATCTCCTGAGACCAGGGCCGGTTTGCCATCCGTCCATCGAAGAACTGGATCGAAGGAAAGATATGAAGGAACAAGCCGGTTGTGGACTCGGTGGGATGCGCGGCGCGGATCGGGCTGGGCGTGATCGGCGTGGACAGATTCGGCGGCGCCGTGGGAGGCTTACTCGCGGGGCTCGGCCGCCCGATTCCCCCGGCGGCGGTGAACGGGGAGCTGGCGCCGCTCCGCTCACCGCTTTCACCCGGCCCGGCCACACTCGTACCCGCCGCACGCTCCATGCCAGAAAGTGGTTGTTCCGTCAGTGTCGTTTCCGGCGGTCCGATCACTGTTGGCGGCTCGCCCGAAGTTTTATGGGCGGCGGACGCTTTACGCGTAAGATCCGTCGGTCGATCCGGCCGCGGCATACCTTTCGGCCGTTTCGGCGCCTCGGAGCCGGCTGCCCCAGCGGCGAGGGCCGCGGCGCCATGAGATCGGAATACCGCCCGTTGACGGCTGCCTTCCCCGGCGGTCCCGGACCCGGGAAAGAGGCCGCCCGCCTGCAGCGTCGTTATCCACGCGGCCGCGTCCAGCCGGTGCTCGCTCTTTAGATAATCTTCAAACCTCGCCGGCCCCAGGTCATGTCCCAGCCGCCGCGCGGACTCGAGCAGCACGTCGCCGGTCAGCCGCGTTTCGAACAGGGGCGCCACCACCGGCTGCTGGATTCCGGTCGTATCCGGCCGTGGACTGTACTCCCCCCACGCTTCCAGATCGGTGTGGTCCGGGAGGACCAGAGAAGCGTGTCCGCCCGTCTCGCCCGGACTCCCCGTCGTTTCGTCGGGGAAGCTCGCGAAACTAACCACGTGAGGAACCCTGGCGAGCGCTCCGTCGAAACCGGCGCCGGGCGGCAGGTCGTACGAAGGATTGGCATGATAGAGGAAGACGGCGCCGATATCGCCCGCGTTCATCGCCCCGGTCAGCGCGATCAGGTCGGCATAGCGAGAAGCCGCGCTGAGCGCGTGCGGCTCTCCGCGAAGCACGGTGGCGCCAATATTTCCGGCGGCGCCGTTGAGGCGCAGGATCGCCGCTTCAGATTCCGCCGCCGCTTCTCCGGAACCGGCGAAACCGATCGGAAGCGCGAGTGAGGGAGATCCAGCGGCGAACTCCCGGCCCAGGCGCTCCACCAGTGTCGCCGGGATTCCCGCCGCGTCCGCCAAGGGGCCAATCTCACTCATCCCCTCTGCGCCCGCCAGCGGTCCAGCCTGAGTTATTCCCGCCGCCGATCTGTGCGCCGCGGTCACCGCATGTTCGAGCGCCCTGGCGACCAACCCCTCGGTCCCCGGACGAATTCCCACCCATTCATCGGCGTTCGCACCCGTCAGCGAGAGGCGAGGAGCGATAAACACATAGCGCGCGCGGTGGTCGCCCCGGACCCGGGCCTGCCGCCATTCGGAGAACTGCCGGGTGTACTCCACGTTGCTCACCCAGGTTTCCAGAAAGTCGGCGCCAAAACTGATGAGCATCCGTGCCCGGTCAATCCGGTATTGCGGGATCTCAGCGGTACCGAAAACCCGCGCGTGCGCCGCCCGGAGCGGCTCGTAAGCAAACGGCTCATGACGCAGAAACGTCGATCCCGGAGCGATTGCGGCGAGCCACGAGGTGATCAGCCGGTCCATGGCGCCCGTCTCCAGCCGTCCAATCCAGGCGGCGCGTTTGCCGCGCAAAGCGGTGAGCGCGGCGTCGAGCCGGTCCTCTGCTTCCCTCCACGAGATTGGCGTCAGTCTTCCGTAAGTGTCGCGAGCGAGTGGCTGCCGGATGCGATCCGGATTGTAGAGGCCCTGCAGCGACGCCGTGCCCCTCATGCAGAGCGCGCCGCGATTGATCGGATGATCCGGGTTGCCGCGAACCATAAAGGCGCGTCCATCGCGCACCCGGGCGATCATGCCGCACCCTGCCGGGCATTCCCGGCAAACGGTGGAATACTCCACGGTGGCGCCGGGCGATACATCCGCCTCCGGTTCCAGATAAGGAATCAGCCGTTCTGGACCTCCCCGCTGGCAGCCGGTAAGCGCGGCCGCTGTGCCGGACGCGCCGATTACATGCAAAAACGTTCGCCTCTTCATACCTGCGCCTTGATTCAGGGATAATGGAGATCTAATCCACTCCGGCAGCGCCAGTGGATGGCGCGCATCCCGGTAGAGGACACATGGCCGTAGCGGATTGCGGCGCCTCTATTGCACATTCCCGCAAGAGGCGTCGTCATACTCATACCCGAGCGTTCCCGGCGGTAAACGGGCGCGGTGCGCCGCCTGACCCTGTGTCGAAGCCTGAACCGGGCTACACTGGCATTGAACCGGATGAAGACAAAATTTCGATTCTTTTGGGGGGACCGCGATGAGCATCTCTGATTGGGATGGAGTGTCACCAGCCAATTATTTCTATGACCTGCGCGATCAATTGAAACAGCATGTCTATGGCCGGTCCGCCCGCGCTTTTGCCGCTGGTGATGCAGCGCGGGACGCCATTACCACGCCCAAGGCTCTCCGCGAGCGTCAGCGGGCGATCCGGGAAACGCTGATCCGGAATATCGGAGGTCTTCCTTCGATGGAGACGCCTTTAGAACCTCAGATCGTGGGTACGGTTCAGGGAAACGGGTTCCGCATTGAGAAGGTGATCTTCCAATCCCGACCCGGGCAGTACGTCACCGCCAATCTCTATCTGCCCAATAATCGTAAGGAGCCGGGCGCCGTCGTTCAGTTCCTGTGCGGCCATCATAAAGACGCCAAGCATCAGCCGGAGTATCAGATTGTCTGCCAGTATCTCGCGCAGGCGGGGCTCATTGTGCTTGCCCAGGATCCGGTTGGACAGGGCGAGCGGTTCAGCTACTATACGCCCGGGCAGGAGAAACTGGACGTTCCCTGGGGATGCCCCGAGCATGACCACGCCGGGGCGCAGTGCCTTCCGCTGGGCGACGCGATGGCCCGGTACTTCCTGCACGACTCGATGCGCGGGATCGATTACCTGATGAGCCGTCCCGAGGTAGACCCGAAACGGATTGGAGTTACCGGCAACTCCGGAGGCGGCACACAGACTTCGTTGATGATGATGGCGGACCCACGCATCGCCGCCGCCGCTCCCGCCACGTTTATCATGAGCCGTGAATCTTACATGGCGGCCGGCGGCGCGCAGGACGCCGAGCAGATTTGGCCCGGTATGACCGCCGCAGGATTCGATCATGAGGATATCCTGCTGGCGATGGCCCCGCGGCCGGTCCGGGTCCTGGCGGTTACCGGCGATTTCTTCCCCATTGAGGGTACTCTGCGCACAGTCGCCCGCTGCCGCCGGTTCTGGGAGATGTTCGACCGGCCCGGCGGCCTCGCTCTGTCAGAGGATCAATCCAACCACGCTTATACGCGGCTGCTGGCACGCGCCTCGGCGCAGTTCTTCGCCGATCATTTCCTGGATCGCGACCCGGAGCTGAACGACTCCGCGATAGCGCCCTTTGAGCCTTCCGAACTCTGGTGTACGCGCTCCGGACAGGTGAGGGGCGAGATACCGGGCGCAGGATTCGTTTTTGAGGAGAACCGGAAGCGTCTGGAAGAACTTGAAGCGCGCCGGCAGGCTGCATCCCCTGACGCACGGCGTGAAAAGGCGGTTAAATGGCTGCGATCGAGGGTTTTCTCCGAGCGCATTCCATGCGATCTGAACCCGCGCTTCTACCACCGCGCCCGGCACGAGGATTTATCGGCGGAATGGGCCTTCTGGTGGTCGCAGGAGGGTATCTTCAATCACGGCTGCCTCCTCCGAGAGCTGCAATTTGAGGGCCGGGCCCTCCCGGTTACGCTGGCTGTTTGGGATGGAGGCACGACGGCCATCACCGCTCACGAGGAGTGGGTTCGGAAGCGCTGCGCCGGTGGAGAGGCCATCCTCGTGCTCGACGTTTCCGGTGTCGGCGCCCTGGCGCCCCACGCTATTACCCTTGCGGCGCCCGATCAGTTTTACGGCGTCATCCACAAACTCGCCGATGACCTGATCTGGATCGGAGACGATCTTGCCGCCCTCCGGACCTTCGATACCCATCGCGCGCTGCGGATGATTGAGGAGTGGCCTGGTCTTGACGCGTCGAAAATCCGGGTTTACGCGCACGGCCGGCAGGGCCTTTACGCCCGGCTCGCCGCCATTCTCGACGCTCGGCTGCGAGATATCGAAGTCATCGACGGAATCAGCAGCTTCGCCGAATGGTGCGGCGACCGCCTCTATGATTCCCGCGACATCTACAGCATCATATTGCGCGGCGTACTGGAATACTTTGACCTGCCGGAGATGGAGGGAGCACCAGAGGATGAAGGATGAATCGAACCCGCGGACGGAGGACGGAGGACGGAGGGTGAGTCAACCCAACGTAATCGCCGGCCGTAAAGTCCCGGAGGGGGGAAAGGATGAAGGATGAGTCAAGCCGATATATTGGCCGGCCGCATGAACCGGACGAGGTCAACCCCGGAGGGGTTTCGCCAATACAGACTGCCAATTCATTGGCGGGCGGAGGGACGGCCGAACATAGCGAAGGGCTTCAGCCCTGGTGACCGACGTGCCGACATAATCTCCGAAGTCCTGAAGCCGAGCTTCAGATCCGACGGGCGAGGATTCCGCCATTCTCCCGGCGTTCGTATTGGGCGCGGCGTAGGGGCGAAGCATTCGCATCAGATCTCTCGTAACCGCGACCCCTCCTGCGAATGCTTCGCCCCTACAACGTTACGGGACAACCGGGCATGGGTTCTGTGCCGGGGGCCGTTTGACCGTATGCCCGGCGCGGGATTTGCGCCGGGTTCCGACGGGTAGTTAGGCCTTAATCCCCTTTTCATCTTTCACCGCCATAATGTGCTGGATACTCTTCACCGCTGTCCATGCGGGGATTTGCGCGTCGGCCTTTAGGTCCTTCGCGGCCCCGTATTTCCTGAATTCGTCTTGAAGGAGAATCGTTTTATGCGTCAACCACTCTTTTCAATCCTTCGCGTTGGCCTCGCCGCGCTCGTTGCGCTGTCCGGCGCCGGCAGGCCGGCGCTCAACGCTGCTCCGGAGCCTACCCCTGCTCAATATGTGGTTCTGGGCAAAATTGTGATTGGCGGGGCCGGCGGCTGGGATTATCTCATGGATGATGCCCGCGCGCATCGCGTTTTCGTCTCCCGCGGCGACCGGGTGGAAGTGGTCGACACGAATTTGGGCAAGGTGGTCGGCACAATTCCCAATACCCAGGGTGTTCACGGTATTGCCATTGCGCGTCGGCTGGGACGCGGGTTCACGAGCAACGGCCGGGACAACAGCGTCACGATATTCGACCTGAAGACGCTGAAGGAGATTGGCCGTACGCCGGTTGGGACCGGTCCGGACTCAATCGTTTATGATCCCGCCTCGGCTCGCGTATTTACCGGCAACGGTCGCAGCCAGGATACCACCGCCGTGGATGCCGCAACCGGAAAAGTGGCCGGAACCATCGACCTCGGCGGCCGGCCCGAATCTTCCGCCGCCGATGGGCAGGGTCACGTCTACATCGACATCGAAAGCAAGAATTCGATCGTGGAGATCGACTCGAAGGCGCTTAAGATCATGAATACCTGGCCGGTGGCGCCGGGTGATAGTCCCGCCGGCCTGGCGGTAGACGCGAGGCGCCGCCGCCTGTTCATCACCTGCCACAACGGGATGATGGTTGTCATGGACGCGGACAACGGAAAGGTTGTCGCCACCCCGGCCATCGGACAGGGAACCGATGCGGCGCGATTTGACCCGGGCGCCCAGATAGCGCTCAGCTCCAATGGTGGCGGGACGCTGACGCTGGTCCACGAAGATACTCCGGACACTTACTCCGTAACAACGGTGAAGACCGAATCGGGCGCGCGGACGATGGCTCTCGACCGGCGGACGCATCGCATCTACCTGATGACGGCTAAAGTCGCGCCGGCTCCTCCCCTCGCTCCCGGCGCTCCGCCTCGGCCTCGCTGGTACCGGAATTATGTGCCCGGTTCAGCCGCTTTACTGGTTGTAGGACCCGCTGATCCCGCGGCCGCCAACGCGCCCGTCCTTTCGCCCGCGCAGTAAGGACAGCCGTCGTGAAGAACCTCAGAATGCCCGCTGCTTGCTTCTCGATCGGCCTGATTATCGCCTCAGCCGGGGTCGTCTGGGGCCAGGCTAAAACGACGCCGTACACCTGGCGGAACGTTACGATCACGGCGGGCGGCTTTGTTGACGGGCTTCTCTTCAGCCCGGCGCAAAAGGGCCTTATCTACGCGCGCACCGACATCGGCGGCGCTTACCGGTGGGACGCGGCGGCCGGACGATGGAGACCGTTGAATGACTGGGCCGGCGGCAAAGACGCCAACCTGCTCGGCTGCGAGAGCATCGGAGTGGACCCGACGGACCCCAATCGCGTCTACATGGCGGCGGGAACGTACACCCAGGCCTGGTCCGGAAATGGCGCGATCCTTCGCTCCACCAACCAGGGTCGGACCTGGCGCCGGACGGACGTGCCTTTCAAAATGGGCGGCAATGAGAATGGACGGTCGATCGGCGAGCGTCTCGCCGTCGATCCCAACCTGGACAGCGTTCTCTACTTCGGATCGCGGCACGATGGCCTCTGGAAGAGCGTCGATTATGGCGCCACGTGGAACAAAGTCGCGAGTTTCCCGGACGCCGGAAATCCGGATGGGACTGGTATTGGTTTTGAGCTGTTCGAGAGCGCCGGCCGGCCCCGCGGACAGGCCAGTCCCGTTATCTACGTGGGCGTGGACGACCCGGGCACAAACCTTTACCGGAGCAGTGACGCCGGCGCAACCTGGTCTGCCGTGCCCGGGCAGCCGGCCAACCTCATGCCCCAGCATGGCGCCCTGGACGCCGCCGGTAATCTCTATTTGACTTATGGTAACGCGCCCGGCCCTAACGGCGTCACCGATGGCGCGGTCTGGAAGCTCAACACCCACGCCGGGACGTGGACCGACATTACCCCTGTTAAACCGGGAAATCCGTCTGGTTTCGGCTACGCCGGTCTCGCTCTCGACCCCGAACATCCGGGAACGATCATGGTCTCCACGCTCGACCGGTGGAATCCTGGCGACGACGTCTTCCGGAGCACCGACGGAGGCGCCCACTGGGGAGCTCTAAAGGCGCAGGCGGTGTTGGACGGCTCGCTCTCTCCCTGGATCAACTGGGGAGCTGCGGCGCCGAGATTCGGCTGGTGGCTGGGAGCGCTGGCGCTGGATCCGTTTGATCCCGGTCATGTTATTTACGGCACGGGCGCCACGATCTGGGGATCCAACGATGTTACGGCCGCCGATCATGGCGGCGCCACCCACTGGTCTGTTGCGGCTCGCGGGCTGGAAGAGACCGCCGTTATCTGCCTGATCAGCCCGCCTGCGGGTCCGCACCTGATCAGCGGACTTGGAGACATTGGCGGATTTCGTCATGATAATATGAACGTCTCGCCGCCGGAAGGGATGTGGACGAACCCGGTGATGAGCACCACCGACAGCCTCGATTTTGCGGAAAACAAGCCAGAGGTCGTCGTGCGCGTGGGACGCGGTCCCCGCGGCCAGAATGGCGCCATTTCGATGGATGGCGCCCGGACCTGGACGCCATTCGCCGGCGAACCGGCCGGAAGCCGGGGGGGCGGCTCAATCGCTATCTCTCCGGACGCCGGAACGCTCGTCTGGGCGTCGGGCGGCGCGGGCATCTTCTACTCTCGCGACCGAGGCGCAACCTGGACTAAGAGCGCTGGCGCGGAGGGCGGCAGGATAACCGTGATCGCTGACCGATCTAAACCAGATACGTTCTACGCTCTCGCCGGGCAACAACTGCTGATAAGCAGTGACGGAGGCGCCACGTTTCCACCGGCCGGAACGCTTCCCGCGGGCGCCAGGCGCGTATTTGCCACACCCGACCGGGCCGGTGATCTCTGGGTTACGGCGGGAAGTCATGGCGTCTATCATTCCACCGATGGGGGAAAGAACTTCACTCCGGTCGGGAATGTTCCCGATGCGCAGGGATTCGGTTTCGGCAAAGCCGCGCCCGGCCGCGACTACCCCGCTCTCTACCTGACCGGGCAAACGCTCGATGGCGAATCCGGCGTATACCGATCCGATGATAACGGACAGACCTGGCTGCGGCTGAACGACTTCTCGCATCAATATGGTTACAGCGGCCAGGTCGTCACCGGCGATCCGCGCATCTACGGCCGGGTTTACATGGGCAGTAATGGACGGGGCGTCCTCTACGGCGATCCGGCGCGATGATTTGACACAAACATCCATCCGACCTATAATGGGTGAGTGGTTCGACTTCGTTTTTAGACCTTCGCGGGAACTTTTGCCGCGTCTTCTGGTCAGCGCGAGGTTTTCCACCTCGCGGCGGAGACGTCCGGCAGTCGTCGTTTCATTTATTGTGAAAAGGGAGAATAGTCATTGGCCCAGGTTCAAGTCAGGGAGAATGAGAGCCTTGATGGCGCTCTCAAGCGCTTCAAGAAGCGGATCGAAGAGACCGGTATTCTGAAAGAAGCCAAGCGCCACGAGCATTATGAGAAGCCTTCAGATCGCCGGCGCCGCGCCGACGCCGCTCGCCGGCGTAAGCTCCGCAGCGAGCAAGAGAAGAACAAGTAGCCAGAGGTTTTCGATTTTTACGAAGTTCCCATGCTTGAGGTCCGCTCATGCTCAGTCTTGCTGACAGGCGTAAGAGAGAGCAGCCAGGGAGCGGCATTCCACGGCTGACAATCCCTCTCACGCGCCGATTCTGGCTCGGCTTCGTTACGGCTGTAATCCTCTCCTTCTGCCTGGCCAGCAACCTCCAGTCCCCTCGCTACACACTCCACGCGGGCGATGAAGTCCCGAGTGACATCCGCGCGCCGGTCACCGCCGCCTATCTGGACGCGTCCGCCACGGAACGCAAGAGGGCGCCTCAGAAATCCGTTATCTCGCTGATACCCGATCGCGCGGCCCGAATCAGCGCCCTGGAAGACCTGGGACGCGCCACCCGCCAACTGGCTCGCGCGCGGCTTTCTCCTGCCCCGTTAAGTGCGCGCGGCTCCACCTCCGGGCTCGCCAAATTGCCCGCTGCGCTCACCGAGTCGCTGCTTCGGGTCTCGCCGGCCCGGTTCGAGGCGATTTCTCGTCTTGCTTCCGCCATTCTCGCTCTGGAGCTTGCCCAGCGCCCCATTACCTCGCAGCCGGGTGATCTCGACCTGGCGCGGCAGGACCTCGTGACCCGTGCGAAATCCATGAATACGGATCCTGCCATTGCTGCGCCGGCCGCGGCGCTGGCAGGGATCTTCATCCGCCCCAGTGTCATTGAGCAGTCGGCGCCGGCGCCGAGGCAGCCGGTCACCCGGTCGCCAGTTATCGTGGTGGTGCATCAAAATGAGCTGCTGATTCGTAAAGGAGAGCGGGCGTCTCAGGCCATCATTGAGGAACTGGACAGCCTGGGACTTAATGGGAGACCGATGGGCCTTCTCTGGCGGCTCTGCCTGGCGGCTCTCTCCATTGGCAGCCTCCTGATGGTTGTCATCTTCATACGCATCTATTTCCCGGCGCTTTATGATGATACCCGCCGTTTGAGCGTCCTGGCGTTTATCGTGCTCTCGGGTGTCGCCGCGCTCCGCTTCTCCGGATATGTGCTTGGACTGCACTTCACGCAGTCACAGTACGGCTTTTTTGCTTTGATGTGGGTGGCCGCGGCGGCCATGCTCATCGCGACCATGGTCCGGGCCGAAGTGGCCGTGCTGGTGGCCGCGCTGCTGAGCCTGCATACGGCAATCCTGCTCGACAGCCAGCTACAATTCGGAGTGGCGACGTTCTTCAGCGCCCTCGCCGGTATCTATAGCGTGCGCCATATCCGGAAGCGAAGCCACGTGCTGCGCGCGGCCGCTATCCTCGCCGGCGTCAATCTGCTCAGCGTTTCGGTTGTTACCGTCTGGACCGCCGGACCGATGGTCTCCCATCTTACAATCAACCTCTGGGTCGCCGTGAAATGGGCGCTGGCTGCGGGGCTTATGGCGCCGTTCCTCTACTTCATTGGTGTGGCGATCTTAGAGCCGATTTTTGGAATCACCACCGATCTTACGCTGCTGGAGCTTTGCGATAACCATCAGCCGCTGCTGCGCCGCCTGGTGCTGGAAGCGCCCGGCACCTATGCTCACAGCCTCGGAGTGGCGAGCCTGGCCGAAGCGGCCGCCGAGACCATTGGCGCTGAAACGCTCTGGGTGAGGGCGGGCGCGCTCTATCATGACATCGGTAAGATTACCCGGCCCTACTTCTTCATCGAGAACCAGCAGGGCGAAAATCTGCATAACAAACTCAGTCCAACGATGAGCGCTAAGATTATAACGGCGCACATCGCCGATGGCGTCGACCTGGCGCGGGAGGCCCGGCTGCCCGATCTGCTCGTGGATTATATCCGTCAGCACCACGGAACCAGCCTGGTCAGCTACTTCTATCACCAGGCGATCATCATGAGCGACTGCCCGGGAGGTATCTCCGAGAGCGCATTCCGCTATTCGGGGCCAAAGCCCCAGAGCCGCGAGGCTGGAATTCTCATGCTCGCCGACATCGTGGAGAGCACCATGCGCTCAACGACGCGCAAGAACCCCGCCCGGATTGAAGCCACCATTGCCCGGGTGGTTCAGCGCGGTCTCGCCGATGGTCAGCTTGCGGAGTGCGACCTCACGCTGCGGGAAATTGACCAGATTCAAGCGGCGTTCGCCCGGGTGCTGGCGGCCATCCATCACTCCCGGATGGAGTATCCCACAGCCGAACCCGCGGAAGAAAGATGGCTAGCCAGTGCCGGTGCTGATCGATAAGCAGGTCTCCGCAAATAAATGGAAAAAGCGAGCCGGGGCGGCGCTGGCGCGGCGCGCGGTGCAGGAGACGCTGCGATCCGAGGCGATTCCGATCGCCAGTGAAGTCAGCGTGACTCTTGCTGAGGATGCGCTTCTCCAACAATTGAATCGGGACTATCGTGGCGTGGACGCGCCCACCGACGTGCTCTCTTTTCAACAGGAAGAGTCGCCGGGTGAAAGGTCCGATTTGGATCAGCCGGCGGGCGTCCCCGGCCCGCCGCGCGCCCTGGGCGATATCGTCGTCTCATTAGAAGCGGTGGAGCGCCAGGCGCTTGAACACCAGGTCACTTTTGAGCGAGAGCTTGTGCTCCTGGTGATTCACGCATCCCTTCATCTACTCGGGTATGATCACGCAGAGGCGCCGGAGAAGGCGCGTATGTGGCGGCGCCAGAATGAGATTCTGGAGCGAGTCATGGGTCGGAGCGGTTCTTCCAATGCAACAAAAGTCTGTCCTTCATAGTATCAGTCATGCAAGTGATGGTCTGGTCCACTGTCTGCGAACCCAGCAGCACATGCGTCTGCATTTTGTGCTCGCGTTTCTCGTCATGATCACGGCGGCGCTCCTTCATGTGACGGACTCCCAGCTTCTGGCTCTTCTTTTCAGCGTAACGCTGGTGATCGTGGCGGAGATGTTCAACACCGGTATCGAAGTGATCGTGGACGTGATCAAGCCCAACTACGATCCGAACGCCAAGATTATCAAAGACGTCGCGGCCGGCGCGGTGCTGCTGAGCAGCTTGAGCTCTGTTGTCATTGGAGCGCTGGTATTCATCCACAGCCCGGTTATTCTCAGCCTGCGTCAGCACGGCAAGCGAGTGGAGTTTCCTTCCAGTTGGCCCGAGCTCTGTGTTGAAGGTCTGCTGATCCTCTTTATCCTCACGATGGCGTGGAAGATGAAAGGCTATCAAGGAAGTGTTCTGCGCGGCGGCCCAATCAGCGGCCGGGCTGCGTTCACTTTTTTTGCCCTTGTTCTGATTATTATGAATCCTGCGGAAGACGTGCGTCTGCTCGGCGTGGCTATTCTGGCGATCGTTTTTTTGCAGGGGACCGTTGTTACTCGAAGGTACAGCTTACGGCAGGTCGTAACCGGGGCGCTTCTGGGTATAACGGTACCAGGATTGGTGTTTGCGGCTCATTACGCCTTCGCTAGAGCGGGTGGCGAATCTGCCGCCGCTGACAGCGTTCAGAGGCGGCCGGCGGGCGAATTATCGGCGCCGCGTGCACGCGGAGAGATTCATACAGGTCATACAGGTTCTGGCCAGCGTAATGCGTCAAGGCCCGGTAGAGCCTGATTCCGGGCGGGAGATTGCCCTTTTTGCGTTCGATCTATATAGCTGCGCTTGCGGTGCTTCCGCCCACCGGGCATCAAGGATTCGCCGGCGGCCCGGCAGGGCATGCCGTATCCACCCATCATCTCACCCCCACCGCGTGGATCGCCTACATGGTGGTAATGCTCCTGCTCCTCGTGCTCATCGCCTTCTTCTCCTCGGCGGAAACCGCTCTTCTCAATGTGCGTGACAGCCGGATTGCGCAGTTGGTGGAAGAAGGCAATCGCCGCGCCATGGCGGTGGAGCGGCTCAAAGCGAAGGGGCAGAGGATGCTCGTCACGATCCAGATTGTCGTGACCCTGGTCACCACGCTCGCGTCCTCGCTCGCGACTTCTGTGGTTCTGGAATCGTTAACCGGCGTCAGCCGGGCGGTCGCCATCGCCATCGCCACGCTTTTCGTGCTGCTTATCCTCTCGCTCTTTGGCGAAATCACGCCCAAGAACTGGGCGCTCGGTAACTCGGAGCGTTGGGCGCTCTTTACCGCTCCTGTCGTCCTCGTCACCAATAACATTATCGTGGCGCCGCTCTCGTGGGCGCTGGAGAGCCTTTCGGCGGTCTTCATTCGTCTCTTTGGCGGCGCCCCTAGCACGGCGCCGGCGTATGCCACCGAGCAGGAGATTAAACTGATTGTGGAAGAGGCCGCCGGTTTCGGTGAGCTGCAGCCGGAAGAGAAAGAGATGATTCACAACGTGATGGAGATTCCCGGCATCACCGCCCGTGAAATCATGACCCCACGTATTCAGGTCATCGGAGTCGAAAGAAACACTCCGATCGACGAAGTGGCCGCGGTAATTGTCCGGGAAGGGCATACCCGGCTGCCCGTCTACGATGGCACTATCGACAATATCATCGGCATCCTTCATGCGAAAGATCTGTTAAGCGTGCTTGCCCAACCGGATCAGCCGGCGTCCATTGAGCAGTTGATGCGAGCGCCGATCCAGATTCCCGAATCGAAGAAGGTCGATAAGCTCCTCAAGGATTTTAAGACCGAAAAGTCACAGATGGCCGTTGTGCTCGACGAACATGGCGGCACTGCAGGCCTGGTGACGATGGAGGATGTGTTGGAGGAGATCGTTGGCCCCATTGACGACGAATACGACGAACCGGAGGAGAAACCGATTCAGCACGTTTCTCCAGGCGAGTATTTAGTGCTGGGAAACGCTCCTCTGCCGGACGTCTGCGAACTTCTCGATTTCCGGGTAGCCGATGAAGATGAACACGACACTATCGGCGGATTTGTCTTTGGTCTCCTCGGCCGGGCGCCGGAGGTCGGCGATAGCGTTGAGTACGAGGGATGGCGATTTATCGTGGAGGATGTCGAAGGAAGGCGCATTGAGCATCTTCGTATGATACACTTACAACAGCAGCAGCACGCGGCCAACTCCGAAACGATTTTTAAGCCCGAGGTGCACGCGTAGAAGAAAGGATGAAGGGTGAAGGATGAAGAATGAATCAAAAGCACCGAACATCTCGCGCCCCGGGCCTATCCCCCGGCCCCTTCCCGGGGCGGGAAGGGGAGCCGTAGCCCGCGCCCCGCGCCCCGGACCTATCCCCCGGCCCCTTCCCGAGGCGGGAAGGGGAGTCCGACCTATCCCCCGGCCCCTTCCCGAGGCGGGAAGGGGAGCCGTAGCCCGCGCGCTCTCCTGCGTCCTCCGTCCTCCGTCCTTCGTCCTCCTTGTCCTCGCGGTTCTGGCTGTGGCCGGCTGCGGCGGGCAGAATAACGGAACCAGCGCCGGATCGACCACGGGAACCGCGGTTACCGGTCATCCAAAGAGCGCCGTGAAATATACCTTTGCGCTGATCCCGAAGAGTGAGAATAATCCGGTATTCTCGATCGCTGAAAAGGGCGCGGAACAGGAGGCGGCTGCGCTTGGTGACACGAAGGTGATTTACAAGGGAACCGAGACCGGCGCGCCCGCCGACGAGGCCCGGATTGTCTCCGAAATGACCAGCGAACGGGTATCGGGAATGGCGATGTCCGTGATCGATCCCAATGCGGTTCGGAAGCCGATCGATGACGCGGTTGCAGCCGGGATACCGGTTATGTGCTTTGATTCGGACGCGCCCGATTCAAAGCGGTTCACATTTTATTCGGTGAGCGACGAACAGGTCGGCAAGCAGCTTGGGAACCTTCTCGTGATGGCCGTGGGCGGCAAGCAGAACATGAGCGGAGAGGTCGCCATTATGAGCGGCCAGCCGAGCGCCCCCAATCTCCAGGGCCGGGTGAAGGGCGCGCTCTCAGTTCTTGCGCAGTTCCCGGGGATCAAGGTTCTCCCGACGGTTAATTGCGATGACAATATTGCGAAGTCGGTGGAGGAGGTGCGGACTACAATGGCGGCGCATCCGAATCTGCGCGGCTGGATCATGGTTGGCGGTTGGCCTCTCTTCGCTCAGAAGGCGCTGGATCCGATTCCCAATTTCAACCGCACCAAAGTGGTTTCTGTCGACGCGCTCGATAAGGAGTGGCCTTATCTTCAGAACGGTCAGGTCTACTGCCTTTTGGGCCAGAAGCTGTTCGGTTGGGGCCAGGTTAGTATAAAAACTCTGCATGATTATGTGACCGGCAAGAATAAGAACCCGCCCGCCTTCATCAATTCGGGATATGACCTGGTCTTCAATAACCCGACAGCCGCCGACCAGGCGCTGGCCAAAGGGAACGTGAAAGTCTGGAGCCTGGACGATTATAAGAAGCAGTGGGCTGAGTGGAACAAGGCGAGCTAACCGGTCCGGATGCGGCTGGCGGGACCGAGATCCTTCGCTTCGAGCGAATTACCCGCCGATTCTTTGGGGTGCGGGCGCTCTCGGATGTCTCTTTCGGGGTGCGGAGCGGACAGATTCACGCTATTATGGGCGCGAATGGGGCCGGCAAATCCACACTGATGAAGATCCTGGTGGGGGTCCACCAGCCGGACTCGGGCCGAATCTTTCTTGCGGGCAGCCCGGTGGCCATTCCGAACCCGGCCGCGGCACGCGCTCTTGGAATCGACATCGTCTTTCAAGAGATCGAGCTGGCGCCCAACCTGACCGTGGCCGAAAGCCTGTTTCTGAGCCGCGAGCGAACCACGGCAGGGGTGATTCGGGCCGGCGAGATGCTGACCGCAGCGGCCGGCCTGATGGAACGGCTGGGCCTTGCGCTTCAACCCGACGCAAAGATTGAGACCCTGAGTGTCGCCGAAATGCAGCTTGTGCAGATTGCGCGGGCGCTCTCGGCAGACGCGCGGATCATCATCATGGACGAGCCGACGAGCTCCCTCACGGACGTGGAGGTGGAACGGCTGTTCACGATTCTGCAAGGATTGCGAGCCGCCGGCCATACTATTCTCTATATCACGCATAAGCTCGAAGAAGTGTTCAAGCTCGCGGACACCATCACCGTGCTCCGCGACGGACAGCATGTCGCCACGTCGCCGGCGGCCGAGTTTACCCGTGGTGACCTCGTTTCGATGATGATTGGAACCACTCGCGCCCGGGGCCTGGAGCGGCACGAGGCGACGGCGCCCGGCGATCCGGTGCTGGAAGTGGCGGCGCTGACGCGGGCGGGCAAGTTCTACGATATCAGTTTTACGGCGCATCGCGGTGAGGTGCTCGGCTTCTTCGGTATCGTAGGCGCAGGGCGCACCGAGATCGCCCGTTGTCTCTTTGGGCTGGACCCCATCGATAGCGGTGAGATCCGGCTCGACGGCCGCCCGGTAAAATTTCGAAGCTCCTCCGACGCCGTGCGAGCGGGTCTCGCTCTGGCGCCCGAAGATCGAAAGCTGCAGGGCCTCCTGCTCGAAGAGAGCCTGCTTCACAATATGTCGCTCGCGGCGCTCCCGCGATTGACGGTGGCGGGCTTTGTTTCGCCCGTTCGAGAGTTCGCGCTCGCCGGCCAGTACATTCGCGCCCTCGGTGTGGTCTGCTCAAACCTGCAGCAGGAAGCGCGGAACCTTTCGGGCGGTAATCAGCAGAAGGTTGTCATCGCGAAGTGGCTCGCGACCCGGCCCCGGCTCCTGATCTTGGACGAGCCAACGAAGGGAATCGACGTGGGCGCGAAGGCCGAGGTATACCAGTTGGTCCGGCAGTTGGCCGGTGAAGGCATGGCCGTGATTCTGATCTCGAGTGAGCTCGATGAAGCGCTGGGTCTCTCTGACCGCCTCATCGTAATGCACGAAGGGCGCGTGACAGCGGAGCTCAACCCGACCGATACGACCCGGGACGAGGTGATGCGCTTTGCTGTCACCAGATCGGAGCGTCTTCCCGACAAAACGTCGGGAAAGCTAACGATCCGAGGAGGAAACCCATGATTCAGGTGCTGGTGTCCGATCTCGGACAGGTGGTGCTCCCGTTCGACTTTTCGCCGACGAAGGAGTTTATGCGCAGCCGTTCCGCGCCCGGCGAGATCGATCCCTGGACCGGATTGTTCGATCTCCACGAACGTCTTAACTTTGGAACCGGCGGATGTCCGGCTCGGGAGTTCTATGAGCATATCGTTCTAGAGCTGAAGCTCGACGCCACCTATGAAGAGTTCTGCCGCGCCTGGTGCGATGTCTTCGTTGAAGATCACGCGGTAGTGGATCTGATCCGGCGCGCAAACGTGCAGCATCGCTTTCTCCTCTCCAACACCAACGTGATACATTGGGATTGGATTCTGGCGAACAACGCGGAGATACTGCAGGTCTTCGACCGGCTGGTTGCTTCCCACGAGGTGGGCGCCGCCAAGCCGGACCCGGCCATTTACAAGCACGTGGAAGCGATCACCGGCCTGCCCTCGGCCGCGCACCTTTTGATCGACGACCTCGCTCCGAATATCGAAGGCGCCAGGGCCTGCGGCTGGGATGGCATTATCCACACCGACGCCAACAACCTCGAAATCGAGCTCCGGCGTCGAGGGCTTCTACGGTAGGCACGAGCGCGGAGGCCCGCGCCACGCGAGTTCCGACGACTTCGTCGCCCGGGCGCTTAAAGCCCTTCGCTATGTTCGGCCGTCCCTGCGGGACTTCACGGCCGGCCAATATGTCGGCTTGACTCATCCTTCATCCTTCATCCTTCATCCTTGTCGTGTTAGGGATCCTAACTCATCGCCAGCGCCGCGGCGCCGATGACGCCGGCTTCGTAACCCAGCCGGGCCAGTACGATGCGGCACGTACGATACGCGGCGGGAAAAGCGAGATTGTGTACAGCCTCCCGGACGGGGTCCAGCAGCAGCGCTCCTCCACGCGACACGCCGCCGCCGATAATCACCACTTCGGGATTGAGCGTGTGGAGGATATTCCGGATGGCGATCGCCAGGCTCCGCGCGATCTCATCCCGCAGAGCCATCGCGGCCGGATGGCCGGCGGCCACAAGGGGGAAGAAATCCTCGGCGAGCGCCGGGCGGCCCTCCCATTCCAACGCCAGCTCAGAGATCCGGCGAGCGATGGCGGAGCCCGAGGCGACGGCCTCCAGGCAGCCGCGCTGTCCGCAGGTGCAGAGGGGGCCATCGGGGAATATCGTGACGTGCCCCAGCTCGCCGGCGATACTTCCGGGCCCTCGCCGGAGCTGCCCACCCAGTATGATCGCGCCGCCGATTCCGGTGCCGATATTGTAATAAACGACATCGCTGGCGCCCTGCCCGGCGCCAAAGCGCGCCTCGCCCAGGCCGCCGGCGTTGGCGTCGTTATCGAGCGTGACCGGCAGTCCGCTCATCGCTGTCAGCTCATCACGGAGGGGGAAATCATCCCAACCCGATACGTGATGCGAGAGAAGAACGCGGCCGGCGGCAAAATCCACCGGGCCCCCGAATCCCGCCCCGAGACCGGTTACCGTGACGTCCCGCTCCCGGGCTTCCGTCATAAGTTCCGGCAGCAGCCGGCTCAGACTCTCGAGCAGCGCTCGCGGCCCCCCCGAACGGTCAGTATGCCCGCGCAGAATCTCAATCGCCTCGCCCGCCGAGTTCACCAAGGCTGCGGTATGATTCGTGCCGCCGATATCGACGCCAATGGCGGCGTTCGCGGCGTCAGGGTTATCTGCTGAGCTATTCTCCAGGCGAATCATCGCCTCATCTTCCCTTTTTTCCTCTGCGCCCTCTCTCCTACGACTCCGTGCGCTCTGTGTTGAAAGGAACCGACCTAACATCTTCGAGCGTAAAGATCGGATCCACGACATAGCCGGCGTCGCGCAGTTCTTGAACGCCGGTAGACTGCCGATCCACCAGGCAAAGAACCCGCGCCACCCGGTACCCGGCGGACTCCAGCGCCTGAATCGAATGCTTCACCATTCCCCCGCGGGTGATCACGTCTTCAACCACCGCGACCGGTGATCCGGGCGGAAGCGTGGGACCCTCTACGAGCTGGCCGGTCCCATGATCCTTCGTCTCCTTCCGGACGATGAGGGCAGCCAGCGGCGTTCCGTTCGAATAACTGAGGGCGCAGACCGCGCCCACGATCGGGTCCGCCCCCAGCGTCGGCCCGGCGATGGCGGCGATATCAAGACCGCGCAGTCGCTCCAGTATCTCCTGCGCCAGCAGGTAAGCGCCCTCCGGGCGCATGGTGACCTGCTTGCCGTCCAGGTAATAGCGGCTCTTCTCCCCGGAGCGCAGCGTAAAATCCCCCTCCCGATACGCCAGCGTCCGCAGCAGCCGCAGCAGCCGTTCCCGGTTATCCAATGCTCCCTCCAATCACAACCCCTAACTCGGCGTAGCCGGAACAAAAGTCCCGATTCTTGCGCGTTCTGAACGCAATTTCACTGATAAGATACTACGC
>DASRZA010000063.1:0-24135 GCA_035686845.1 Armatimonadota bacterium
GAGAGAAGAAAGAGCGTGAGCGCGGTGGCGTAGAGGCCGCTCTGTGAGGTTGCGGATGTTCCCGGACGAGTAAGACGGATCACGATCCAGATTACCTGAATCAGCAAGGCGCCCCCGATCGTCAGCAGCAGGAATCCCGCGGCGCCTTTCACCGCGGAGAGTGTTGTCCACTTACCCAGGCGCGCGCCCTGGTAGAAAACCCAAATAAAGAGCAGGAGGGTCAGAATGGCGATCGGGCGCGCCCAGGAGGCGGGATAGCTCACCAGTCGGCCGAATAACCCGTTGAAATAGATCACGTCCTGCTCCCGAGGTTGGGGCAGCGGATGATTCCCAAAGTACCGCGCCAGAGAGAGAGCGTAAGATCCCTGGTGCTGCAGGCTCCGTTCATCCAGGTTAGCAAGGCTGTCGCCAGGAGAGTGGTAGAACTGCAATCCGCCGACAAAGGCGAAGTTCAAGCCGGCGATTCCGGCGCGTTTGAAGAGCGTCAGATCGCTATCGTTGGGGATCGCGTGGTAGACCGCGTACATGAGGGAGCTTGCGTCGGGCGCGGGCGCGGCCGCGGCAAGTCCCCGGACGAGGGCGCCATTATCCGTGCTGGTTTCAAACATATAAGACGGACCGCCGTTCCCGCGAGCCTCGAAATTCAGGACCAGCCCTACGTCTTTTGCCAACGGGCTGCGATTAAGAAAGGCGCTGGCGCCCATAAGGCCGAGCTCCTCACCGTCGGTGAAGAGGAAGATAACGTCGCGTTTAAGCGGTGGTCCGGCCTTAAGAGCCCGGATCGTCTCCAGCAGCGCCGCCACCGCGGCGCCATCATCACTTGCGCCAGGGCTGTGGGGCACGGAGTCGGTATGCGCCGACAGCAGGAGCGCCTTATGTTCAGGTGGACCTGAGCCAGGAATCCGGACGACGATATTTTCGATCCGCGCCGCGCGGAACGGCCGGCCCGGGAAAGAACGCGCTTCTACCGCACGCTGAATCTCGGGCTTTAGACCGAGGGAAAAGAGCCGGTCCACCACAAACCGGCGCACCGCGGCCGCCTCCGGCGAACCGGTGGGATGAGGCGAGCGGGCGATAGACTTCAGCAGCCACCGCGCTCGTCCCGAAGAGAATTGATCCGGCGGGGCCGTGACCGGCGCCGGGTCCGGTGGACGCTGGGCGTAGAGCGTGGCCCCTGCAATAAGCGCCAGGAACAGCGCCGCGCCGAACGGGATCAGACGCTCAGTCACGGAGGCCCTTTTCACGCAAGATCGCGTCCGCCTGCTCCGCGTCCAAGGGCGAGAGCGGGGGCAACGGATCATCATGATAGTCGATCCGCCGGGCGTAGGCGCCCATACCATAACAGCGGTTCAGCAGTCGCTGCAAATCCAGCGTTACATCTTCATCATCACCGGCGAGGGGAACACGTATTCTTGGAAGTCGCTGAAACAATGGAATGCCCCAGACCTCGAACGTCCACCGCCGGCATCCCCGGTGGAGGCATACCAGGTAATCCCACGGCCGGCGCTCCATCAGGTAATTTAGCGGCGCGGCAACCGTATGCTCCCCTGCACGAAGCAGATCGATTTCCAGGAGATTGGCCTGGCTGGATAGTATCTCCGCCTGCTTCTGCTCGTAACGTTCGCGCCCCTCGCTCCCTGCGGCTTTGTTGGATGGACTTAAGACCTCAATCGTCGTGACAACCCGATCCGATGCTGCTGCAGCGAGAATCTCAATATATACCTCTCGCACTTCCACCGGCTCAACGGCAAACATCCACGACGGATCGGCCGCGGCAGCGACCGCCGTGCCGCCACCTGATGACGCGAGCGGCTCTGCTGACCGGCGCAGGACAATGGCATCGGGTATGATCCCTCGGTACGGCTCGACCACGTACACCCGCTCACCGATGCTGGCAACATAGGGTGGCGGGAGGATCTCATTCAGGTTCTCCCACATGAGCGAGATCAAACCCTGGTGTGCGCCGGGCCAGAGAGCCGGGTGTTCGAGATACGGATCCATTCCGGGAAACGGTCCGGGCATAGCATCCCTCTTCTTCCGCGATGACATTGGCGCAGCGCTCGCGCACTCACCTGTGCTTGTCGTTCTTATTGTGGTTCTCATTTGATGATAGCAAAAAAGCCGAGACGTAGATCGTATACGCTAATAATATGGGCGCGCGGCGTAATGTATTCGCACCGATCGCCGATCCCTGTAACATAGTCCGGGTAAATCGTACATAGTAGTATTATCCGGAACCGTGGTACCATTGTTCAAAATCGAGCCATTACCATGGTTTCTTCGGCAATCTTAAAACCGGCGCGAGAATGAAACAGGAGAGCAGAATTGAGTCTGAGTGATCGCCTCGAAGAGTACAACCGATATGTGACGGCGTGGCGGGACGCCGCGCGCAAGGAGACCGCGGCGGTTCAGCGGCTGCAGAAGGCGGTGGCGGTCGGCGCGCTCCGGGATCTGGATAAGCTTCGGCAGGCCGCTCGCAGCGCCAGCGAAGCCGTGAGCGACGCAGCCGAAGCCTGCCCCGAGTTCGAGTTCAACGGGAGCGAATATTTAAGCCCGGACGGTGGTTTTCTACAAGAATTGAAGGACGCGGCGGCGAACGCCGGCGTACGACTCACCGAGCGCGAGGGTGTTATCTACAGCTATCCGGTGCTTGTTCAGGTCAAGCCGGAGCTCTTAGCCGTGAAAATCGATCGGCGTCTGGAGGCCGGCGTTCTGCCCGAGGCGCTGGCCGCGACGCTAAAGAAGCTGCAATCGAAAGAGCCAAAATCCCGTCCCGAGGCTTTTATAGAAACCCTCTTCAAGGCGTATGAGCTGGTGCGGGTGAGCAAGCGTCACCCGGACTATATTGACGAGCGCCTGATGGACATTTACGGCGTGCTCACCCTCTTACCCGGATCGAAGAGCGACTATTCTGAGCTGGAGTTTACGCGCGATATCTATTTTCTGGACACCAGTGATGTTAAGGCGACCCGGGCCGGCGCAGAGTCGAGCTTTACGGCCAGCACGGGGAGCAGGGAGCGTAGTGGGAAGATCTACCGGTTTGTTGGCCGCGATGGTTATGAGAAGGTGTACGGTTCGGTGAAGTTCTCTTTGGGAGGAAAATCGGCGCAAGGAGCGGACCTCAATGGCGGTTGAGCTCCAGGATTGGACCGCGCGTCTCCGAGAAGAATATCTTGCTGATTTTATTCCCTCCGGGGGCGCGGCGGTCAAAATTGCGATTGCGCCGCCGGAATGGGCCGGGTTTGTGCTCGATACGCTTGCCCACGAAGCCCGAGAGCATGGGTTTCGAGTCGCTAAGATAGACGCCGCGCAAACGCGCGTTCACATGATCGATCAGATCTTCTATGCAGCCGCCCGGCAGGTGGATTGGGACGCCAGCGTGGAACGGTGGCTCCGGACGCTTCTTGAGCGAAACGGCCTTTCAGTCGCAGCGGATCAACCACTCGAGAATTTAGACGCCATTGCGGCCGCGAACGGCCGCTCACGCACAGATCTTATCGCGGAGATCCACCGGCTCATCTCAAACAGTCTCGCACAGAACTATTCGCTGACACGAGACTTTCGGACCGCGCTTATTATGCTCTGCTGGGGCCGCCTGAATCCGCAGAACGTGGCGCCCTCCGACGCCGACGTGGTGAAGCAGTGGCTTTTGGGCGAGCGGTGCAGCCTTGCGACGCTCAAACGAATGCAAATCTACAGCCGGATTGGCCGCCACAATGCGCGTATCTTACTGGCTTCCATGGCCGCATGGCTTCACGACGCCGGGGCAAGCGGGCTAACATTACTGCTCAATCTCAATGCGGCTCTCACCAGCAGCCCCGCGCCGGAGAACCTGGTACGGTATACCCGGAATACCATACTTGACGTCTACGAGGTCCTGCGGCAGTTCATTGACGACACTGACGAGACGACGCACCTGCTGCTGGGTGTCGCCGCCGGGCCCGGTTTGCTGGATGACCCAAAACGCAGTGTGGATAACTATACGGCGCTCAAACTTCGAATTATGGATGACGTGCGCGATGAGGAGCGGGCGAATCCTCTCAACACGATGGTACGGCTCGGGACGGAGAATGGCATCTCGAACATGGCGCCATCCGGGGCGGATACTGGACTTGCCTGCGCGACGGGAAGGATCGGCGGATGAATGACGAGACGGTCGAGCTGCGGCGCGCTATCGAGGCGCTCCGGGCAGGCGTGCCAAACCGTGATGTTGTTCGTCATATTGAGCCGGCGCAGGCTGATCTCATCGAGCGGTTTGACCGTATGCTGGAAACCGCGCAATCTGGCTGGCGTGACGAGAAGATCGCGCCGGGTATGCTGATTGAAGGTGACTTCGGATCGGGCAAGTCTCACTGGTTGGAGTTTTTTCAGCACGCGGCGCTGGAAAGCGCCTTTATCTGCTCCACCGTAACACTCAATAAGGAAACGCCGCTCCACGATCTCGGTAAGCTCTTTCGCGCAAGTGTGGAAAGCGCCATGGCGCCGGGTAAACGGGGCCCCGCGCTTTCCGAAATCGCCCACACCTACGACCCCGCGAGCGCCCCGGGCTTTCGAGACCTTTCCGAATGGACTCTCAGCACACCGGGTCTGGATCCCCGTTTCAGGGCGACATTGCTCGTGTTTGAACGCACGCGCGATCCCGATCTGCGCCAGCAGATTCTGGATGAGTGGACCGGCAACCCAATGCGTGTGCCCGATCTCAAGGCCGCGCTCAAAGGAATCGGAGAGCGCACGTCCTATTCAATCACGCGGCCGCTTAAAGGAACGCTGCTGCAGCGATTCCAGTTTCTCACGCGCTTTTTCATTTCGGCCGGATATAATGGCTGGGCGCTGTTGATCGATGAGACCGAATTGGTCTCTCGTTATAGTCTGCGCCAGCGCGCCCGGGCATACGCTCACCTCGCCCAACTATTAGGCCTGGTGAAAGAGGCGGCTGTACCGGGTATGGCGAGTGTCTTTACCATTACCAAAGACTATGCGGGGCAGGTGTTGTACGGCAGGAAGCACGACGTGGCGAATATCCCGGCGCGGCTGCAGGGAACCCGTCAGGAGGAATACATCGCGGCGGCGGAGACCGGAATGAAGGCGATTCAGAGCCGCGGCCTCGGGCTCCGGCCGCCCACGCGTGACCAGGTCATGGAGATCTACCAGAAGGTCCGATCACTCTATTCCCGCGCCTACGGCTGGGGCGCTCCGGAACTAACCGATCGGCGCGAGTACTCCAGCACGACCAGCCTGAGACAGCATATCCGGTCATGGATCACGCTCTGGGATCTGAAACGCCTATACAATTATGAAGCCCACACCATCTATGAAACGGTCGTTCAATCGTACGAGGAGGACCCGGATCTCCAGCGGGAGACGCCCGACACTCCCGACTCGACTACCGCCGAGGATCTCTATTCCCCTCCTCGAGAGACTCGACCGGCGCCTCGCGGAGACGATGGCCCCGTAAGGTCCCTATAGGGGCACCGAGATCGATGATGCCAGTTCACATATAGCGACGAGCCCGCTTGAAGATCCGAAGGTGACACGGTTGCCGATTCCCTTCCATGACAACGAGGACATCGATGAGCTGGGCGCGGCGGCGTTCCTGCACGTGGAGGCGCCTTCGCAAAACAATGCCCAGCGGTATGGCGCTTTGCTCTTCCTGAACGCCCGCGGCGAGCCCCTTGAATTCGCCTATAACCGGGTCGAGTTGATTGGTAATGCTCTCTGGCGTCCGGCAGACCGGGCAGTCGCCGCCGTGCGCCGTCTCGCGGCAACTCTCTTCCAGGCGGTCACGCTCACACCCACCCTTCTCCTCTGCCGTGCCGACACCGTGCCGCCATATCTTTTTGGCCCGGAGGGACAGATTGAGCTTCAATTTCCTGTGGGACGGGTGGCAACGGCGGCGGAGGCTGTTGGCTATTCTCCGCGAGAGGCGCAGGTGTCGCTTGAAACGGCGGATAGAGACGGGGAATTGATTCAGACCCATGTCTTCTGGACACCCGAAGCGCCGGTTGACCGGGCCGCTGATCTCTTCACACGGATCAGCCGGCGGGGACTGGTGCTGGAGCCGTTCGAGCGAGCCGGTAAAGGTCTCCGCGAGGTATACGGGGATCCGTTGGGAACGGCGCCATGAGCGAGCATTGGTGGCGCCAGAAGAATCAGCCGCGGCCGACCGGAATGCTCTCCAGACTCATCTCTCCCGGTGATGAAAATGATCCTCCGGCGGCGCTCCTGCGTCTTCCGCCCGTTCTCGCCGCGGGCAGGCCGGGTCACTACCTTGAGTCACTGGACCAGCCAGCGTTCACGCGAGACTACCGGAGTGAAGGCTATAGCATGGATACTCCCGAGGAGCATCTGGGCTATACGCTGCTCTGGCCGGCCCGATCCGTGGATCTCCGTGGACTCTTCCTCCGCTTCTTCGCCGGTGTTCCGGGAGAACGGCGTGCTGGCGTCGGGATGGACGAAGATCCGGATCGCACAGACGACTCAGCGCAGCGCCGGCCGGTTAAGCGAGACGATCTGGCGCTGCGGCTGTTTGCCCGGCTTGAAACACCGCCCGAGGCGCTGCTCCGGGCGAGCGGCCCACTGGAGTGGCCTGGAAGTTTCTTCCCCTACCAGCAGATAGGAATTGGAGCGCTCGTGCATTCGTCTCACCTGCTGCTCGGCGATGAGATGGGTCTCGGGAAAACCATCCAAGCCCTCGCCGCGCTCCGGCTGCTGCTGCACGTGAGGGAGATTGAACAGGCGCTGATCGTGGCGCCGGCAAGTCTCCTGCAGCAATGGAGACAGGAGATCCTGCGGTGGGCGCCCGACCTGCGCGTCATCGTCGTCAATGGCCCGGTGGACCAGCGAGTCTGGCAGTGGCAGTACCGGGCGCACGTAACCCTGGTGTCTTACGATACGCTGCGCGCCGACTTCACCAGCAGCCCCTCGTGCGGACCGCGACGGACACGCTGGGGTGTCGTAGTCCTGGATGAAGCGCAGCGGATCAAAAACGCGTCCACCGACGTCGCCCGCGCCTGCAAGCGGCTCTCCCGGCGGCGATCCTGGGCGCTTACCGGCACACCTCTGGAAAACAGTGTGGAGGACGTTGTTTCGATCTTAGAATTCGTCGCCGGCGGCAGCGATCCCGGCCCGGCCCCGCGAACGGGTCTCTCGCTGCGCGCCAGTCTTTCCGAGTATCAACTGCGGCGTCGAAAGTCGGGCGTGCTTCAGGATCTACCGCCCAAGATTGTCACCGATCTGACCCTGGAGCTCACCCCTGCGCAGCGCCGGGCGTATGACCGGGCGGAAAACGAGGGGTTGTCCACGCTGCTGAACGGCGCCGAAATCCTGATCGAGAATATCCTCGCGTTGATCAACCAGCTCAAACAGATCTGCAACTTCGCGCCGGCGGGCGGCGCTTCCTCCAAAATGGAGGACTTGCTGAGCCGCATGGAAGAACTATCCGCGAACCAGCAGAAAGCGCTCGTTTTCACACAGTACACGAGCGACCTGAGCGGCGCGCGACGGATTGCCAGAGAGTTGAGCCGCTTCAATCCCCTGGTGTATACGGGTGAGATGAGCCTGGCGAAGCGGGCCGAGACGGTGGACCGGTTCCGATCCGAAGATGGGCGCCGGGTCCTGATTCTATCACTCAAAGCGGGTGGTCAGGGACTGAATCTCCAGAACGCCTCGTACGTGTTCCATTTCGACCGCGGCTGGAACCCGGCTGTTGAGCGTCAGGCGGAGGATCGCGCGCATCGCCTCGGCCAGGTTTCAGCGGTGAACGTTTACCGCTACATCATGGCCGGTACAATCGAGCAGCGTATCGACGAGATTCTGAAAAGCAAAATCGACCTGTTCGAACAGATGGTGGAAGACGCCTCCATCGATCCCGAGCGACTCCTGAGCAAGCGCGATCTCCTGGCGCTATTCGGACTCGGTTAGAACGAACCGTGATGATGGCCCGGTTGTAGGAGCCGAATCCCTCCGGCGATTGTGGCCCCCGGCCCCCGATAGGGGGAACCGGCCCAATTGTAGGAGCCGAATCCCTTCGGCGATTTACGCGGCGGTATTGGAAGGAAACAACGATGCCGATGGACGATCGGAAGTGGTTTAACGCGAAATCGGGCGCGGCGGGCCCGGGGCACAGAGCACTACGCGGCGGCCGCATCTCCCTTTGCGGAGCAACTTATTTCGTGACCAAATGCGTAGCGGAAAGGGCGTCGCTCCTCGCGAATCCAACATCGGCGGCGGCTATCATCGGCTCCCTGCGGTGGCTTGTCTCGAATCGTTACGCCATCTGCTGGGGATTCGTTGTGATGCCCGACCATTACCATGCCATTCTCGAGCTTTGCGGAAACAAAAGCCTCTCTGACGCGATGGCATCGATAGACCGGTACACCGCCCGCCGGATTAACTTTCACCTGGGGCGCGGAGGAGCATTCTGGCAGCGCGGTTACTACGATCACGCGGTCCGCGGCGCCGAAGAACTGGAGGACATCCTGGCCTACGTCCATGCGAACCCTGTGCGCGCCGGTATCGCTGCCACTCCAAACGCGTGGCCGTACTCCAGCCTGAACCTCGAACATGCCAAAATCGTTGCATGGGCTTCCCACGAAGGCGCGTAGCGCCCATAACCCCATATCTGGCGAACGAACACCCGGCCGGTTGGATGTCGTGGTGCAAATTGCGGGAGTTTGCGGAGCCTGTTGGTTGGCGGCTCGGGAATCCTGCGGGTCCGCGGCCCGTTGGTGATCGCCGCGTAAATCGCGCAAGGATTGCGCTCCTACACGAATGCCGCAACCATTGTAGGAGCCGAATCCCTTCGGCGATTTACGCGGCCGCGATTTACGCGGCCGCGATTTACGTGAGGGCGATAACCCGGCCCAATTGTAGGAGCCAAATCCCTTCGGCGATTTACGCGAGGGCGATTTACGCGGCCGCGATTTGCCTGAGGGTGATAACCCGGCCCGGTTGTAGGAGCCGAATCCCTTCGGCGATTTACGCGAGGGCGATTTACGCGGCGGCGATTTACGCGGCGGTGATTTACGCGGCGGCGATTTACGCGGCGGCGGTTTACCGGGCAGTGGGAGGGGCGGCTGTTTCACGTGAAACTTTTACGCCGCTAATTCCGAACAATGGGACAACCCACGCGAGTGGAACAGAGATCACTTTCTTTAATGCACTCCTTGATTCATCCTCTCGACTATGCCACAATATCCATGGGCGGGATCCGCACCCGGTTACCGCTATCTGAACGGGTCGCTCCGCTCCCGGCGCTGGAGCGGCGATCCACCGGATGAATCAGAAATATGCCGACTCAAACCGAAGAACAAATCGGAATAAATATCTCGGGAGAGCCCGCGCTTGGCGGTCCCTGGGTCGTAATTCTCTACAATGACGAATATCACGGCATCGATGAAGTGGTGCTCCAGGTCCAGAAAGCCACCGGCTGCTCTCTGGAGAAGGCGGTGCTGATCACCTTCACGGCTCATACAGAAGGCCGCGCCATCTGTTACGATGGAACTGAAACCGAGTGTGAGCGCGTCGCCGGCGTGCTCAGGCAGATCCGGCTCCAGGTTGAAACCGATCGGGCGGTCTGATGAAAATCACCATCGACTACGGCCAGACCGGGCTCACAATTCAAGTTCCCGATCGAAATCTCAGCCAGATTCTGGGACTCCGGCCGGCGCCGCCCACGTCTGACCCGGATGATGCTGTTCGACGCGCTCTCGCAGCTCCGATCGGCGCCCATCCTCTCGCGGATCTTGCCCGCGGCCGCCGCAGCGCATCCATTCTCATTTGCGATATCACCCGGCCGGTTCCAAACCAATTACTGCTTCAGCCGGCGCTCAGTATTCTCGAAAATGCAGGGATCGCCCCAAAGAATATCAGAATACTGATCGCCACGGGCCTGCACCGGGCCAGCACGGCCGCTGAAATCAATGCGATGCTGGGGGAATATATTGCGGTCCGGTACCGGATCGAAAGTCATGACGCCCGCGACGCCGGCGCTCACCGGCAGATAGGCGTCATCGGCGGCGCTCCCATCCTCATCGACCGGCGTTATCTCGACGCCGACCTCAAGATAACAACCGGATTGATCGAACCGCATCTCATGGCCGGTTTCTCCGGTGGACGCAAGGTTATCTGTCCGGGCATCGCCGCGGTTGAGACGATCCGCCATTTTCACAGCGTGAGCATTCTTCAGTCGCCGTTGGCCACCGCCGGGCAGATCGGTGGTAATCCTGTCCATGATTTCTCGCTTCAGGCGGCTCGGATGGCCGGGTGTGACTTTATCCTGAACGCGGCCCTTGATGATCAGCGCCGGATTACCGGCATTTTCGTAGGCGATATACTTCAGGCATGGGAGAAGGGCGTGGAGCACGTGCGGTCTATCGCAGCGGCGCCGATTACCACGCCCGCCGATATCGTCATCACCAGCGCAGCCGGATATCCCCTGGACGGAACTTTTTACCAGGCGGTCAAGGGGTTGGTGGGCGCCATGCCCGCCGTGCGGACTGGCGGCACGATCATCATGGCCGCGTCAATGCAGGAGGGAATCGGCAGCTCCGAATTTCAATCACTGCTTGAGCGCTACTCCACCATTCAGGATCTGGAGCGCGATCTGGAGCAGCCCGGCTTCTTCTGTATCGATCAGTGGCAGGCGCAGGAGCTGGCGCTGGCCTCCCGCCGGGCGCACATCACCGTTTATTCAGATTCTCTGCCGCCAGAGCATCTCTCCCGCGCGCTGGTTACCCCTGCTCGTTCCCCTGAACACGCCATCGCCGAAGCGCTGGAGCGGTACGGGCCGGACGCCTCAATCACCGTGATTCCACGCGGACCCTACGTACTGCCGTACGTACTGCCGGTGGTGGAAGCGCCCATCTATTGATACGGCGCTGACAGCGCCAAGGGCTCAATCAGCCCGGCCGCCATGGCAGCGTCGGCGCCTGGCTTCTTAAGAGTGGCGATTGCCTGTTCGAGCGCCGGCGAGGGCGCCAGCGTCTCCGTCACCGTCATCTCCGCGAGGGCGTGCTTGAGGTTGCCCGAACGAGCGAGGCCAAGAGCAAGCAGCAGCCGTGCGCGGGGTGATCGCGGCGCCTGCAGAGCCGCTTCCCGCGCCCAGCGGAGCATCAGAACGTTGTCCACCAGCAGGTACGCTTCCGAAACCCGAGTGCTGATATTGGGCCGGTTCGGATAAAGCAGTTCCAATTGACGCAGCGTCTCCAGCGCCGGACCGGGATCCCGCGCCGCCAGGTAATAATCTGACAGCAGCTCATAGGCCATCGGGTTATGCGGATCCAGCTTAATGGACTTCGTCATATCGCTCGCGGCCTCCAGAGCTTTGCCCTGGCCGGCCGCGTCAACCGCCCGGTCATACCACTGTCGCGCCGGCCCCTTCAGGGATGGCGAAACGCGCTCCACCACTGCCACCACAGCGAGCAGCAAAAGCAGCATAACGAGCAGAGCCAGGCGTATCTTTCTGCCCGAAGATCCAACCAACAATTCCTTCTCCTTCGTGGCGCAAGGCAATGACAGGTGTTAGGTATTCGGTATTAGGGCTTGGGGACCTGCCTCCTCGCCCGTGTCCTCGGTCCCCCCTTCTCACACACACTCACACACTCACCGTCATCCATCCTCCGTCCTGAGCGCCTGCGATTAACTCCGCGTCTCCCGAATCGTAATGTACCGGTCGGCCTCGAACGGCCCCGAATGGGTCACGATCCCGCTCGGCCATCGAACGACTACCTCTTTGATGGCAGCGGCTGATCCCAGTCCGAAATGAATGCGGGGATCCATTGATGACTGATAGCTCCCCGCCGGCGTGAAATCCTGGAACCTTTGGACGCCTCCGTACTTCACCGTCACGCGAGCGCCATAGCCATCCCTGTTGCTGCGAACTCCGATGAGCCGGATGCCAATCCAGTGGTTCTTCCTCGCTGCGATATTATGCAGCAGCACCGGAGTTCCATCTATATCAACAATCAGCAGATCCTGGCTTCCATTATTCTCAAGATCCCCGACAGCCAACCCCCGGCCCACGATCGGTTTGGAGAACCCGGGACCGGGATTCGGTACCAGCTTGAACCGGCCATGTTCGTTCCTGTAGAGAAGTATCGGCTGCCGGAAATAGAGACGGGGATCCGCTTTATGAATCGTGTCGAAAACGTGCCCGTTTGCGAATACCAGGTCCGGCCAGCCATCATCGTTGAAATCGATGAATTTGGCGCCGAAACCAACCGAGTTGCGTGTTGAGCCAAGCCCAGCCGATTCCGAGACGACCGAGAACGATCCCCCATCGTTATGATAGAGGCTGTAAGTCTCATCCTGGAAGTTGGAGACCATCAGATCCTGTTTGCCATCCCGATCATAGTCCGCGCAATCGACGCCCATTCCTCCCTGCGCGTCTCCATCCATACTGAAGGCGCAGCCTGCGGCAACGGCGACGTTCTGAAAGCGGCCGCCGCCAAGATTATGAAACAGGTCGCCCGCAATCCCATCGTTGGCTAAATAGAAGTCCGTCTTGCCATCGTTATCGTAATCAAAGAACTGAATTCCCAGGTCTTTGCCGTGCCCCGTCTCCAATCCCGCTTTCTTCGAGACGTCCGTAAAGGTTCCATCCCCATTATTGTGGTACAGACGGGGCATTTGCGCAGGATAGGCGAGCGGCCGGCACCCGGCGGTCACACCTGTAGCGCCGGTGCAGTACCAGGGATAGGGGGGGCCGGTTTGCACGTAATGCCCCACCAGCAGATCCAGCTTCCCATCATTATCAGCGTCAAAGAACGCGCAGCAGGTCCCCCATTGACGCTCGCTTAGGCCGGCTTTTGCGGTTACGTCTGTGAAACCGCCATGCCGATTGTTATGGAGCAGCATGGCGCAGTGGAATCCGGATACATAAATATCTTCGTAACCGTCGTTATCGTAATCGCCCACGCAAACTCCGCCCCACTTGCCCTCGCGAGTGATGCCGGCTTTTTTTGTGACGTCGGTGAACGTGCCATCATGATTGTTATGGAAGAGAGCGCACCGCGGCCAGCCTACGAGAAAGATGTCCATCCATCCGTCGTTATCGTAGTCCAAAAAGGCGCAGCCAACGCCGGCGGCGTCCAGGATGGTCCAGGGACCCGTTCCATGATGATACCAGCGAAACTTAAGCCCGGCCTTCTGCGCCACGTTCACGTAGTCCACGTCCGGCGCGAGGGGGGCCTTCGGGACGGTATCGGAGACGGGCGACAGCGTACGGCCGGTTGAATCAGCCGGGGGACGCTGACGATGGCCGCAGCCGGTTAGCGACAGAACGACGGTCGCCAGAACAAACAACAGCGCGAGGTTCGTCATCCCCCTTGTTTTCGCCGGAATCACGTTAACCCGGTTGAGTATTACTTTCACAGGGATGAAGCCAGCCCGGTGAGATGGAGCAGGTCGTTGGCCACCTGCTGATTGTGCGGATGGCGATCGACCGCCAGACGGAGCACGATGAGCGCCTCGTGATCTTCTCCCAGCTCCTCATCCAGAAGCGCCAATCGATGCGCGATAGCCGGATTGCCCAGGTTCCGAACATAATTATCACGAACATGGCCCCGCTGATCGTAGGCTGTATTAAGCTTCTGAAACTTCGCGAGTGCAGCGTTCGCTTCTGCCTGTCGGCCCAATCGCTGGAGCGCCTGCGCGTAGACAAGATAATTCTGCGGATCGCGAGGCGCGTCCTGAACGGCGAGACTTCCCTCACGGGCAGCCTCGGCCGCCTTTCCTTGCGCGAGTAAGAAGCTAGAGAGGTCATGGTGGGGCGGCGCATTCCCGGGGCCAAGAACTTCCGCAGCTCGGAACTCCTCCATCGCCTTCGGGATGGAAGCGATGGACCCGGCCGCATGCGCGTAGCACCAGCCGAGATCATAGGCGATTTGCGCGGAACGAGGGAAGGTCTTCCGGGCTTTGATCAACTTTAGCGCAAGACCGTCCGGATCGGCGTCCATAAACTGATCGGCATAAGTTAGAACCACCTGTTCGTTGTCCGGCGCCACTCGATACGCGTGCAGCGCATCCCTGCGGGCCCGTGCATGATCGCCACCCGTGCCCTCCATTCTCGCGGCAAAATCGAGCGCCTGCGGACAGTCAGGGTCGAGCTTGAGCTCATGCTCCGCGTATGCATAGGCGGTATGATCGTCGCCGCGCTGATCGGACGCCTCTGCAAGCCGGGAGTAAATATATGGATAACGCGGATCGACACGGGCGAGCTGAAGAAAGGCGGTGATAGCCACGTCCGGCTGCGAGGCTTTCAGATATAGATCACCGAGATGAGAATAGGCGTTCGCGTCGTTGGGCCGCGCAGCCAGGACAGCCATCCAGGCGCTCTCCGCCAGGTCCAGGTTCCCCGTGCGGGAAGCGGCTTCGGCTATCCGGCTCTCACGCCGAACCAGCGCGGCAGTCTTTTGACGCGGCCACCAGATCCAGTACAGACACCCGATAGTCGCTATGATCATCGCCGCTATCAGTACACCGCCGAGAAGCAGAAGTCGGCGCCTCCAAAGAGATTCAGGTTTCATGGATAAGGGGGCCTACGAGGGATGACGACGGGCAGAACGGGGACGGCCAGGTTTTAGATCGCGGTGAACAATGACGGGGAACAAGAGTACCATATCAGAGAATTATACACCAAGGGAGAGCCGGGCGCCAGAGAGCGGGGCTGCGGCGAGCGCTCTCGGGTTGGCCCGGCGGCCTAAGCGGGGGGGTAATATCGACGAACGGAGCATGTCGGGCGGAGATTACTCCCGCTCTAGCGGAAAGGGTCTCGCTCCCACGCCAGAGTGCATGAGTCGCGCAACCAAGCGCGGCCGGGTGCAGCGCGTCGCGCAAACGCCACAGAGCATCGAACTCCCGTCGAGCATCTGGCTGAAACGTACGTAATCAAGGTTGTGCAAGTCCCCGGGGTCCGCCGACAAGGCACGTGTAGTCGAGCAGCAGAATTGGTCATCCGCTAAAGAGGTCAGCCGCGGGGCCATCTTGCCCGGACTCGTGGTCGGGAGAAGCATGCCCCGTATCCTTTCGCCCAGAAGCATCCGCCGGGCAGCGTCATGCTCTTCCGCTCGCCCGCCAGCCCATACGTATAGCTGATCGTCCCGGTCACCGGGTCAGTCACGCTGCTCACCCGATCTTCGGAAGCGATCTGTTCAGCAGCCAGAGTTGTCTCCCACGGCGGCTTGGCCATCTCCATCCGCGGGGAGGGAATCTGGGGAATCAGGGCCACCGCGGTTCGGGGATTTTCGTCGGAGCGGCCCAGTCGAGCCAACTTTGGCGCTTGACGCCGACTCGTGTTCAGCCACCAGGCGTGTCATCCGGGCACGAATCTGGCTCCCCGCCTGCAGAGCCATGTTGAGCGATACCAGGCCACCCACTGCCACCAACACCAGTGTTGCCCTACGAACGGGATGGCCCGGTGGAATAACTAGATCCAGGACCCCGTAGATGATCAACGCGACGCACAGCTCACAGAGGCCCAGGATGAGTCCGACCACAAGGCCAAAAAGTCTCTCTGCATCCGGCTTGCCGCTTCCCGAACTCGAGAGCCGCTTGCCCGCTTTCATCGCGGCCGCGCCGACTCTTATATAAGCCCGCCCGAGGATGAGCAGCGAGTACCCTCTAATCTTGTGCCTCCACCGGCTAATCTTGTGTCTCCATCGGCCGAAAAGATGTTCGTCACCGACCCGCATATCTGATTCTCCTCCAGTCGAGCGGCCAAGAAGCTGAGTGGCTCCGCGGTCGACGAAAAAACTAGAACCGCTGCAAATAAGCCCAGCGATCGCTGAGCGCGCGTAATGCCGAGCCTTCCTGAAGGTCCATTGACAGCATCGGTCTTGCGGTAAGGACAAACGATCCCGGCGCTCGGATTAAAAGGCCAGTCGAACAGATCGCCAATTTCCCGACAGCGATTCGAATACCAACGTTCTCACGATCCCTCACTTCATCCTCTGGGCGCGGGCTTGCAGGACTCGAACGAGCTCACATATAACCGCTGCCCGATCGCCACCCACAACGGCGCGCTCGGGAGCAGCCCGCGCAGGCATTGCAGAGGCGGGTGTCCTGACGCGGCCCCTCGGTACGCACGTTCCTTTCCTGGAGCGTCGGCGCCGGAAGACCTCTTCTTCACGTGATGGGGCCTCCACGCCCCGGCAGCCAAATCGAGCAACTTTGCGGTTCCCAACGTCGGCCCCACTGCCAGAGGTTGTCTGACAAGATCAAGTAAGGATGAAACGAATTCATCGAGTCAAAAAGCCCATCACTGCGATAACCATAATGCTGGCGAGCGGTATGCCATCCGCGCCCACCTTAGAACGCCTACCAAATGCGGCCTTATCCCTCGTCCCGTCCACGATCAATCCTGCCAGCCTCCGCAGTAACGTCATAACTGTGGGTCTCGCGCGTGGCGCAAACTCATGAAGGAGTTTGTTCGCACCCCCCGCGATGGCATTAGGTGCACGTACCTACCGCGGGTCAAGCCTTGGATGTTCGGTTCCCTTTCCCACGCCCTAATCTCCCAAACCGTCGATCCGGTCTCCCAGGGCCATGGCCGCGTTGCCGATCCATTCCATAGATGCTCCTCTCAGAACCGTCAGCACGCCGCATACATCATTGGTTGCTCCTTCCGCCTCCAGTGGCACGCCCACGGGAAGGTTAGTCGCACCTTCCTCAACATCACCCGCCATCCCCTCCCCGGCGCCAAGCGCGAGTTCACCGCTGCCACGACCCGTGAGCGCCGCGCCTGCTTCTTGCAGCTCTAAGCCCCAGGCGAAGAGTTGCTCTCCGCCGATTTTTTTCATATAGTCCCATGCGGCCGCCCCGAGGATATTTATGATCCAGTCGATTACGGGGTTACGCCCCGTGAAATCACAGACGTTGACTGGGTTATCGCCACTGTATTCGAACCAATTACCACCGTGCTTCGCCGGATCCTCACTCAAAGACATCCCAACCACCGGGTCCATGTACCGGGCACGCATATAGACCAGCCCGGTCTCATCCTCCGACGTATGCCCTAACTGCCCCACCCAGCCGTGCTTGCTCGTCGGCGTTCCGGTTACCGACCGGGCCAGGCCATATACATCATACGTCCGCGTGGCATCCAGGTTCCCGCTCGCATCCACCTCCCCGAGCACCGATCCCAGGCCGTCATAAATGTACCAGCGCAGCGTCTCCCCGGTTGCGTCTCTTCGATACAGAGGCCCGGTTGGCCCGGTCAGGTAGGTCGCGTACTGAGCGCCGCCCCGAAGCTCCTGCACAAAAAACTGCCCGTCCAGGGCGAAGTCGGTCGTCGTGCCATTCACCGTGCTTCGATGCCGGAACCCGTCGGACCCATAGACATAACTCGAACAATTCGAGTTATACGCGCACGTCACCAGCCGGTTCTGCGAATCCCACGTGTTCGTCCGGCCGCCACCGGTCAGCGTGTTCCCATCCGGATCGTTGGAGTAGTTGTTCGTCCCTCTCGTCAGCAGCATGTTGGCCGCATTATACGTATAGCTCTCGTTCCCTGAGACGCTGTCGTTCTTCGTCAACCGGTTGCCCATGTTATCAAAACTATAGGCCTGCGTCCCTCCATCTCCATAATCCACGGACGTCAGCCGGTTCAGTTCATCATAACCGTACTGTTCGGTACGGGTGGTTCCGTTCAACGTGATCTGGTTCGTCAGCCGGTTACCGGCTGTATCGTAGGTATATTTGTTGTCGCTGAGCGTCTTCGAGACCCACCGTGGGTATGGACTCCCCTCCAACACCCAGAAGGTGTTCGTCACCTCGCCAAGCCATCCATGACTGGGGTTTCCGATGCCGCCATCAGGAATATAGTCCGCCTCGTCATAGCTCACCAGCGAGCCATTCCCGTCATAGACCTGGTTGCTCATGACCTGGCACAACTCGCCATGATGCGCGAACCCGAAGTCAACTTCTCGGCCCTGGTCGTCCTGGATTCCTTCTAAGGTGAACGCCAGGGTATTCGGGTCATCCTTTGTCTCCGTCGCATAGCCAATATTATAGTAGGGGTTCCATGGATTATAGATGTACGTCCAGATGCCCCCACCGGGCAGCGTCATGGTCTTGCGTTCCCCCGCCAATCCATACGTGTAGCTGATCGTTCCGGTTACCGGGTCGGTTACCCTGCTCACCCGATCGTTACCTGGCTCATACGCCATCGTGGTCGTCCCACGATTATCGGCCACGCTTTCGGTACGGCCATTGAGCCCGTAGCCATAACTGATCGTCTCGCCGGGTATCGTTCCTTTCGCCGGGAAGGTTGCCGTCAGCGGCTGCCCGAGGTTATTATACGAAAAGTTGCTCGTCAGCGCCATCGGGTCCGTGCTTTGAATCACGTGCCCCGCGACGTCATAAACCATATTCGTGGCGCGGTTCAGATGTCCTGTTCCGGGGTCCTGGACCACTTCTGTCAGATTCCCCCACTGATCCCCATAGGTATAGTCGGTTTCAACCCCGTTCAGGTTCACCTCGGTGGCTTTTTGGCCATACTGGTTATAAGTATAGGTGAACTGCTTTCCCGTCGTTCCGTAACGGGCGTCTTCCACCCATTTCACCTCGCCCCGATTACCCGGGCTCGGATCCTGATCATCGAAATAATCCATCTGGGTCGTGTGACCGTTCATGTCGGTCACACTCGCCTTTTGGAAGTATTTGCTGGCGTCGTAATAGGTGGTGGTCTCGACGCCGGGTTCACCGCTGATTGTGTGGGTCAGCACGTTCCCGTGCGGTCCATACGTATAATTATCCGTCACCGTTGGCCACCATTCCCCCGGCGGAGTGATGGCGTAACCTCCGCCGAGCGGCGGATTAAGGTAGCCGCTGTTCACGCGGGTCGATGAGAGCACGTTATTCGAGCTGTCGTACGTAACGGCATATCCTATGGGATTGTCGACGTACGATGACGCCGAGCTCAAGTACCGCAGATGGCTGTCTGTCGTCATCCTGTAGTTCAGCTGCCATGCGGTCGGCGAGCCCTCATAGTCGTTATCCCATACCTCGGTGTAAAGATCGTTGTAAAGTTCCTCCACTCCCATGGCGATCGTCCAGATGTGATCGCCCCCGCTGCCTGGTTCGGTAATCTGGTTCACCCAGATCGTCCCTGTGGGCGTGGGGACGAAGTTCTGATACATGTCATAGTAGCCCACCGTATATTGATAAGAGACCGTATGCCCCAGTGGATCAATTATGCTCGCTAACAGCCCATATTCCGTGCCATCCGGCCCACTTGCGCTCGTATAGGTGTAGGTCGTCGTCCGGTTCACGCCGGTTGGGTCTAATGTCACCGACTTCAGGTTGTACAAATCGTTCAAGACGTTCGGGTCGTTGGGATCGGTATAATAGCCGTAAACGACCCGGTATTGCGGGCCTCGAACCTGTGTGATCCGCCATGCCGGCTGCGCCGCGCTCCCAAAATCGGTCCAGGTAAAGTTAAGTGACCGCCCCGAGGGGTCCGTCACCTGCGTCAACAGATTGCGCGAGGTTCCATCCGGCATCTCCGCCGGCTGTCCGTAAACCAGATTTGTCTGATTTCCATGCCGGTCCTGAATATAGTCGCAGTCCCGCTCATTCCCATTCCGGAAGAAATGCTTTATCGTCCCGTCCATCCCCTTATCGATGTCAGATTGCGCTGCCGGCGGCCCATTCTGGAGCTCGTCCATGTACTGACTCGACAGCTCATCAAAGAGGTAGTGAGGAGGCGTGTACAGGCCATCGGCGTCCCGGTGGTGAATCTTCTCCTCCGTCCTTCGTCCTCGGTCCTTCGTCCTTCGTCCTTCGTCCGTGCGACACCGTCCCCCATCCCACCGGAGAACCCTCCGTAACCGGCCGCTACATACACCGCTCCAGTCGGCCGCCGCGTTTCTGCCCTCCATACGACGACACTGATCCCCAGCGCCGCAATCCCAACCCCCGCCATCCATCTCATTCGCTCCCGCATGTCCGTCCTCCGTCCTCCCACCTCACCCTCTCACACACTCACCGTCCCTCGTCATCCATCCTCCATCCGTCGTTTACGGTGTCAGTAGAACCGGAGTGGTCGCGGTGTTACCGGCCGCCGCCGCCGTCACGGTGAACAGGGTGTTCAGCTGCACCCGACTGGTGGTTGCAGAGAAATTCGCGACCGTTTGGCCGGCGTCCACGGTCACGTTGGGCGGCAGCGTCAGGGTGTCTCCGCCGCCGGAAAGCGTCGCCGTCATTCCTCCCGCCGGCGCCGGATCGGTGAGCGTCACGATCCCACTGGCGTTGTCGCATCCCTTGATGATCCCACCCCCGACAGTGACGCTCGCGACCGTCGCCGCGCCGTGGGCCGCATACAGCACACATGGCGCGAGGCTGCCGCTCAACTCCTTGCGCGCAAGATAGAGCCAGTTGTTGATCTGGCTCTGTTGATCGCTGCTCTCGGTCGTCATTGCCAACCCCACCGAAAGCGGCAGTCCCGAGGCCATCGAGCTCGTCACGTCGCCGAGCATTTCCCAGTGCAGCCAGTACGAAGCCGGGCTCGCGGTGTCATACGTCGCCTTGCAGGTGAACGCAAAAGCGATCCTATAGCGCGGGATTTACACATCACGTCAGCCACAGTATGGTTCCACCTCCACAGGATCATGAAGATTACAGCTCTGCAGGACCGATGGGAAGTCGGCAGATGGATCAATGAACCGCTGCCCTCCAGCTTCTATCCGTCTTTCCAGCAACTTCTCGCCGAAGAGCGCTGCCGCACGCCCATCATCGCCGTGGCACGGGCGGCTGCCCGCGGCCATCCTGTCCCATTTCCCGGAACCGTTGGTGATTGACTTGAGGGGGCGCCGGAGCAACCGGCCCATGTCCGCGAACCGGCGCCGGGGCGGCCCGCCTCGGGTGACCAGCCCCTCGGGTCGTTCCGTCGCTCGGCGTTACTCGCGAATCGATTGCACAGATGACGGATACGTGTGGCTCGCGTCGTGGCTGGCGCGATTGCGCTACTACATGGACGCCGTTGTAGGAGCCGAATCCTTTCGGCGATTGCCCGGTGGCGCAGGCGTCCCTGCCTGTGATCGATTTCCCGGTGGCGCAGGCGTCCTTGCCTGTGATACGTTGTAGGAGCCGAAACCCTTCGGCGATACACGCTCTTCCCAGGCGGTACCTCGCCGCAGAGGGGAGTCGGCGCCGGCGGCAAGCCTTTCCTCAGGGACCCTGAGTAATGAAAAAAAACTCCCGAACTGCAGTGAATGCAGTTCGGGAGTCAGCTTCAGGGATTGCTATCTCTGATCAGTCGTTGGGATTCCATGACGTCCGCGACCCGTTAGGGGTCTGGAATATGTCCATTTGATATGGCAGCGCCTGTTGGAGAGCTGCCGTTACCGCCGCCGCATTAGTGCCATCGAACTGCGGGAGCGGCTTCGACTTCACGTGCCCATCGGAGAACAGGATATTTGCCTGGGTATTGCCTGAATGTCGCGGCATGCCATCGCCGGCGTTCGTAACACGCCGGATGGAATCCCAGATGCTCGAATCGCAGTTCAGGCCATAAAAGCTTCCTGCCGGATTCGCGCCGTTGAGCGGCGTTGGCATGCCGGCGTTCGCCGGATTGTTAGGATCGCACTGCCCGCCGATGGAACTGAACGCATCCATTGCAACTACACAGTCGGCCGGGGAATTGATAGCGGCCAGGCTCTGAAGAGCCAGATAGTTGTTGGCCGGGTAGCTGACAGCCTGGTTGTCGTGGATGTCATCCGGGCATTTGTAAACCTGACGGCTCTTAATGTAGGGATAAATAGCCAGCCCCCATTCCTCCTGGCCGGCATTGCCGCCATTAAGGTTGAAAGCGCCAATACCACCGACGTACGGATATCTCTCATCGTAGTCCTGCACGTACTGCATAAACGCCAGGCCAATCTGCTTCAAATTGCTGGCGCAGGCCGACTGGCGGGCTTTTTCCCGCGCCTGTGCAAAGACCGGCAGCAAAATGGCGGCTAATATCGCGATAATTGCTATCACCACGAGAAGCTCAATCAGCGTGAATCCACGCTTTGCCAACGATCGTTTCATTCTATAACTCCTCAAATATGCCTCCCCGGATTACGCATCGTCGGAAGCTAACACCAGAAAGTATATCCGGCCCATCAACAATTGATGGCCGCGCAACCGCTCTTAAGATGCCCCGACGCGTGCGCCGAGGACCCATTCCCTTATTGCTGCGGGGCTATCCTAAGCGGCCGCCGTGATTGACGGAATACCAGGCATCAGCAATGACTCACTTATTCGCAGAAAAGAGATCGAATCCTTCGAACAATTTTTTTGTTACTTGCGGACAAGCACTAACCAACGCGATTATATCGCTGGGAGCGCCCTGTCGAAACACTTCAAAGGCAGGGAGTTGAAATTCGGCTTTGAACGCCCGAAAGCCATGGGGGTGCGAAACGACTGCCCAGGATGCGCTCCTCGCTCGGACTGCAGGAGTGGAGTCCGAGCGAGGAGCCGCTGTCGCCTTCACGAGACCAACTTCAAAGGCGAAGAGCGCCTGAATTATTTAGTGGAGGTTCCACTGCCCTGTGTTGTTCTGATACATGTCCACCTGATATGGGATCGAATTTTGGAGCGCAGCCTGCACCGCCGCTCCATTCGTGCCGTCGTACTGCAGGATCTGCTTCGACTTCACGTGCCCATCCGAGAAGAGGACGTTGGACTGGGTATTGCTGGAATGCCGCGGCAGGCCATCGCCACCGTTCGCGACCCGGTATACTGAATCCCAAATCGTCAGGTCGCAGTTAAGTCCATAGAAGCTTCCTGCCGGATTTGCCCCATTGAGCGGCGCCGGCATGCCCCCGTTGCCGGCTGTGGGATCAGGACTGCACTTCCCGCCCGAGTTGCTGTTCGCGTCCATCGCGAAAACACAATCGGCGGGCGCATTGATTGTCGCCAGGCTGGCGCTACCCAGATAATTATTGGCCGCATAGCTGACGCCGAGATCCGAGTGGATATCATCCGGGCACTTATAAACTCCCCGGCTTTTAACGTAAGAATAAATTGCCAGCGGCCATGACTCGACAAAACCCCCGTTATACGGCTGCACCTGGAAGGGATCATTCATGCCGTTGATATAGGGAAAGTGCTCGTCGTAGTCCTGGGTGTACTGCATGACCGCCAGACCAATCTGCTTCAGGTTACTGGCGCAGGTGATCTGGCGGGCTTTTTCGCGGGCCTGCGCAAAGACCGGCAGCAGGATGGCGGCTAATATGGCGATAATTGCTATAACCACTAGCAGTTCAATCAGCGTGAAACCACGCTTTACCAACGATCGTTTCATTCTAAAACTCCTCAAATATGCCTCCCCGGATCAAACCAGAAAAAGGGGCCAATCGCTGACCCTGGTTATGAATCGTCAGAAGCTAACACCAGAAAGATTATCCGGCCCATCAACGGAGAAGGCCGCGCCACCGCTCTTAAGATGCCCCAACGCACGCGCCGGGGACCCATTCCATTATTGCTGCGGGGCCATCCTAAGTGGCCGCCATGATCGGCGGAATACCAGGCATCAGCAATAACTCACTTATTCGCAGAAAGGATACCAGATCCTTCGACCGATTTTTAGTTTTGTCAGACAATAAACTAATTAACGCGATTCCGTGGCCGGCGGACATGCTTTGGAAACGCGCCAGAGGACCAAAGAAGGAGATGAAATGAGCCTCTACACGCTCAAATCGAATGCCGGCGCGATACCAACGTCCAGGAGGCGCGAAAAGCCAGGGCCGCATTTTCGGCAGCCCTGGCGATAAAGAGGGGCGGGTTTTCTCAATAACCTGGGACGCAACCGATGTAGTCCCAGCCTCGGCCTTAAGCCACTTCGACCCCGATCAGTCGTTCTTGTTCCACGACTTCCGCGCCCCGTTAGGGGTCTGGAAAATATCCGTTTGATATGGCAGCGCCTTTTGGAGAGCTGCCGTTACCGCCGCCGCATTAGTCCCATCGAACTGCGGGAGCGGCTTCGACTTCACGTGCCCATCGGAGAACAGGATATTTGCCTGGGTATTGCCTGAATGTCGTGGCATGCCATCGCTGGCCCTCGTAACACGCCGGATGGAATCCCAGATGCTCGAATCGCAGTTCAGGCCATAAAAGCTTCCTGCCGGATTCGCGCCGTTGAGCGGCGTCGGC
>DASRZA010000064.1:0-28548 GCA_035686845.1 Armatimonadota bacterium
TTATCTCCCGAGTCCTGAGAGCCTGGAGATTGGCAGGAGCGCCTTCGAAAATGCAGGGATCGTCTTTCCAAGGTGACCGTATGGATGGCGGGGGCCCCGAAGTAGGAGTGACGGCGGCAGAGGTGTCAAGGTGGCCCCCCCCGAGATCCTGAGATGGCTCGCTCGGGCGTGGTCGGGCATCGATCCTACTCCTGACCAGTTCAACTGGGGCGGGCTTGCCGGGGTGGCTGCTTCGGAGGCGCAACTATGCCTGGACCGCGTGGAGTCGCTGAGGTGGGCCGAGGTGTCGGTGTCGATCTACGATGGCCTGGGTAATGGCGGGCTACGCCAGCCAGGCTTCGTCGGTCGCCTCGACTCGTTCCAGTACTCGGCGATGAATCTGAGGGCTGTCATGATCGTGCGCTACGGCGCGTCACCAGGGCACAACCTGCTAGATCCAGCCATCGTCATTCAGTGGTTCTACTCCATCCTGCCCATGTCTTGTGAGGGGGCAGCCGCCATTCTCGAAGGGAGCACCGTCTCGGAGCTCGGCGAAGTTGCTATAGAATTAAGGCAGGTGAGACGCGCGCTCTCGCCGGGTCAGCGGCTGATCGGAGCGGGCCGGTTGATCCCCGATGCCGAGGTGTCGTGTTGGCTGCGGCTGGAGCGCAGGCTCCCGTAGGTGCGCGATCTTGTCAGGAGGTGCAGCCACGCGCGCCGCGGCGTTTGCCCGCGCCAGTTTCTCGCCGGAAGAAGTATTCGAGGACCGCGATCTGCTACCTCTCGGTTCTCGATCTCCAATGGGCGATGCTGGTATGCGATCTGAATGCGAGCACCCATACAGCGAATTCAAGTAACATCACGATCCCTACGGACATTTTCTTCGCAGACGATAGAATCGCCCATCGCGCCACACTATGGGGTTGAGGGCCCGGGTATCGACGGAACTATCCATACACCCATCGGTCCGCTATCGATCCTCTCATGAACCGGTGACTGAATATGACAATGCTATGCGGCCTCGAGGAGCCATTAAGCGCCAACCCAATGCTGCACGCGCTGAATGAGCAGACGGGATCTATTGACCTGGCGGAATTCGCCTGCAAGGAGCTGAATCGCTACTGCTTCGTCTGGATGGGTGGCTGGAACGAGAGCGATCTCGCCCTCCAACGATTGGTTTCGGGCATCATCGAACAATCGAATGCTCCGGCAATGCTTCTGGCGGCATGGGCGGTTCCTGCATCCGATACCCCGCGACCCAACCGCGTGCTGCGAGTGAGCGCCGAGATGATGCATCAGGCTCGACTGCAGGAGGGGTGGGACATTCGGTACGGTGACGAGCTATCCATCGCTACCACCCCGGTCAAGACGGGGGAGCTTAGCTCCCGGGGTCCGTGGGCAGATAGGATGACGGATCGCGACCGAATCGACAGGCGCACGGTGATCCTCACCGGGGAGGCGCTCGCCGCACTGGACCCGCTAGATGTGGCGCCGCTTCCAACCATACGGCGACTTGGTTTCAGGACACCATTGACACCAAGCGCTGAGTTCCTCGACTGGCTCGCTGCCCATCGCGTCGCGATAATATATCGCAAGAACGATGATCTCGGGCGACCCGGGGCCGTTGTGATCAGTCCCCAGCGAGTCGGGGTAAGCGATCTCGTCCTCGAAGGAATTGTCGACAAAATACTCTCGGGACCCGCAGCGCAGAATGTCTGGCGCTGCGGACCGAGTAGAGGATAAGAGCGTGACCGGAGCTCCGAGTTTCGGGCCGCCGAAGGCATTGATTCACGGGCTGACGGCGCAGACGAGGGCGCCGCGGAGGCTCGGACCAGCGCCGATGCCGACAGCGCCCCGAAGGAGGGCTGCTTCGTCGCCGGGACCCCGGTTCAGGTGGCGTTTGGGGCGAAGAGTGATGAGCACCTGGCCAGGACGGTCGCTCACGAGATTCGGCATGCTCGGGCCTATCTCGGATCGGGTTCGAAGTGGGAGGAGGCCGCGGCGGCTTTTGGATATGGCGCCCGGACTGCCTGCCATTTTCGCACGCGAGCTGCCGCCCGCCGTCATGGTGGCAGAATGTTCCAACCGGGCCTCTCAGCCACAATCCTGAATGGCTTGAGGAGCACTGGGATGAGATAGAGTCTCATCTGGAAGCTGCAGGCGACATCCTGTAGAGACCTTTACTTCGCAGTCGCTCCGCAGGCGTCGTGCAAGACCGATGGCACGGGCGAATGCCGTGCCATCGGTCCTGGCGCCAGCGGGCGTATCACACCAGTTCCCGGATCTTGTCACCGAAAATGCTCTTCACGATTTCGGCGCCGTGCCTTTCGCCTTTCAGCAGCGCCTCGGCCATGTGGACAGCCTGGCGCGGCTTTACCTTCGCCGGCATGGGCGGTTCGTTGGCGTCAACGACGGCTTCTACGATGCAGGGCCCCGGATGCCGCAGCGCGGCGTCGAGCGTCGTCCGCATCTCCTTCGGATTATCGCAAAAGAATCCTTTCCCACCGCACGCTTCGGCGAACTTGACGAAGTCAATCGGCTGAAGCTCCACTCCAAACTCCGGATTCCCGAGGAAGACCATCTGCTCCCACTTAATCTGACCGAGCGTATTGTTCTTGATAATCACGACCTTGATCGGAAGGTTATACTTCACGGCTGTCACGAATTCGCCCATGAGCATCGTGAACCCGCCATCGCCCACAAAGGCAACCACCTGTCGACCGGGAAAGGCCGTCTGAGCGCCCACCGCGTACGGAAGCCCCGGCGCCATCGTTGCGAGATTGCCGGAGCATGAGAACATCTGGTTCCCGCGAACGATCATCTGCCGGGCAATCCAGGTGGTGATGGTGCCTGAATCGGTGCAGACGATCGCATCGTCCTTAAGCAGATCATTCAGGCAGTACGCCACCACTTCCGGCTTCATTGGCATATCTTCACGGCGGCCGCGTTCGTCCATCAGCTCCCACCAGTCTTTCATGCGCTCCTGAGCCTGCTTCAAGAAGCTTTGATCCGGGCGTCGCTTGATCAAGCCCATGAGCGCTTGAAGCGTCGCCTTCGAATCTCCGGCAAGGCCGATTTCAACCGGGTACCGAAGGCCCAGCCGGGTGGGGTCCATGTCGATCTGAACCGCTCGCGCTTTGCCAGGCTTAGGGTAGAAGTGGAGGTACGGAAAGCTGGTGCCAACCATGATCAGCGAGTCGCATTCTTCCATCGCAAGTTCCGACGGAAGCGTTCCGAGAAGGCCGATGCCGCCGGTTGTATAAGGCGAGCCGTCGGGAACCGTCGCCTTTCCAAGCAGCGGCTTGACGATCGGGCCGCCGACAAGTTGCGCGAGCTGCTCCAGTTCCTCACGGGCGCCGAGGGCCCCTTGCCCCGCCAGGATTACGGTCTTCTTGCCTGAATTGATGACATCCGCCGCCTTCTGTAAATCTTCCTTCGGAGGGATCCGAACCGGGGGAATCCAGGCGTCCGAAGTGTGCCCCTTCACGAATTTCTGCGACTTGCCTCCTTCCTTGACATCGGCCTCCTGGATATCTGCGGGTATCGTGATGTGGGAGACCGTCTTCCGGGAAAGCGCCGTCCGGCACGCCAGGTCGATGAGCGCCTCGGCCTGGTGGCCAGTGAGAATCGTCTCGTTGTAGGCGGCAACATCGCTGTAGAGCATCGTAAGGTTCACCTCTTGCTGGTAGCGCTGCCCCAGCAGATCGTGCAGGGCCTGTCCGGTGAGCGCCAGCACCGGCTGTGAATCCATCTTGGCGTCATAAAGGCCGTTCAGTAAATGGATGGCGCCCGGTCCCGACGTGGCAATACACACGCCGAGCTTGCCGGTGAACTTGGCGTAGGCGCATGCGGCGAACGCGGCGCCCTCTTCGTGCCGCACCTGTATGAACTGAATCTTGTCCTGGTTCTTGCGCAGAGCCTCAAAGAGGCCATTGCAGCCATCACCGGGAAGTCCGAAGATATGCTTGACTCCCCATTCAATCAACCGCTCAATAACAGCGTCTCCAGTGGTCTTTCCCATAATGCTCATGTTCCTCTCAGTAAAACGCTCACGGCGCGTCTTTCGGCGTGCCGTCCTTCGCTGACGCTCAAAAAAGATTTCCCTCACCATCAAACGACATCGGCGCCGGGTCGCTGAGAATCGAAAGTTTCGGGTTCTCCCTAACTTCGGGCAAAAGCGCCTCTGAAACCCAGAATTCTCCCAGGCATGCCGTATTCCGGATCCGGCAAACGCTCGGCTTTGCGCCCCCAAGCGCCGAATAGAGAGCCACCTCGGCGGCCTCGCGATCGGACGGGAGCGCAATTGGGAGGAGCGCTTCCTGGCTGTTCCAACTTCCGGGCTCGGTGGCGGTGAGCAGGTTGACCGCGGTCACGCCGGGATCAAACTCGGCCGAGAATCGCTCGGTGACAAAATCCGCCATGCCAACCCCGAGACCGTTTCCCAGGGAGCCGTGGGTCAGCGAGAGAGCCGCGATCCGGCGGAAGTTCGGAACGCGCGGGCCTTCGCTCTTAACGCGCCATTTGCCTATGACGTTCGGATCCATGCAGGTTCCCGCGATCGTCTTTCCGATTTCATCGACGATAAGGAGATCCAGATCCTGAAAAGGAATTTCCGCAAAGTGCGCCTTTGCAATATCGAGCAGCCGCTCATCGGCTTCCAGAAACGCGTCGTAAGTTCCGGGAACGGCCTCGATAACCACGGGCTGGCGATATCCATTCTCAATCACCGCCACCCCGAAGAGGATTTTCGCCCGGCTCAGATGCAGCCGGGGCACGGCTCTGATAGAATCCCAGAGGCCGTGGCTGTGGGCTTCCTGCGCGCCATGCTGCTTACCCAATCCGATGACCGTCATTTTCAAGAGGCCCGAGGCGAGCGGCCCGGTCGACTCGGGATGCGTCTTGATTCGGCCCAGCACGATGATGCCATCGGCTTCCGCGGCGAACCGATCGAGATGGGCAACGGCGCCATTCTCAGCCGAGCCGAGCGGAACCGTCTCCATCGTGGCGTGGACAGGGGCGCCGACGGTATCTTCCGAAACGTCCAGGCGCCGGAGAATCTCGATCTGGCCCGCGGCAACCGCGCCGCCATGGCTCCCCATCGCAGGTACGAGAAACGGAATTCCGCCGGCCGCCTTCACCGCATCCACGATCCCACCGAGCAGGTCCACAAACCCTCCCATCCCCCGGCTTCCGGCGGTGATCGCAATCCGATGGCCGCGCCCAACTCGCTCTCGCAGTCCTGCGTCCAGCAGCCGGCGGCACGTCTCGTGGCGCACGTCGGGTACATGGTCGGTTGGTAGGTTCTGGCGGACCCGCACGCCATCGGGCATTGGGCGCCGCGGGAATGCGATTGTCTTCATGTCACTGCTCCTGTACACTCCTCCTGCAATCGGTCCTAGATCCGTTGAGCGCTGCCGCCGGATCTTGATCAACCGCTCCCGCACGCACGTATAAACTCTCACAGGAACAAAACCTGCAATGTCGAGCGGCGGGAAGAACGATCGTTTCGCCATTACCCCCGGCTTCCGAAGGCTAAACGCGATATGGCGCCGCTTGAACGATCTGACGGGCCCGTTCTCCAGATCTCGTGACCGAGGAATCCGGCGCTCTTGGGGTGGGTCTGCGGACCCTGCCGGCGGCCTGGGCATGCGGCCGGCCATTCGATCTCTTGATTTAGTTTCCCAGCCCGTGATATAATCAATAGGGTAAAATCTGGGATGATCGTGGCGGGGTAGCTCAGCTGGTTAGAGCGTACGACTCATAACCGTAAGGTCGAGAGTTCGATTCTCTCCCCCGCTATACTTGAGCCGCTGATCTTATCGGAGCGCCTTCCGGAAACTCTATCGGGAAAGCTAAAGCTCCGAAGCCATAATGGGCCTGTTTGAGTCACGCGTATCAACGCCGCTGATTCAGACAGGTCTTTTTTTTGAGCGCTATGAGTCACGAATCTTCGAGTGCGAGCGAAGATCGGGGAGGAGTCGCGCGCCGAATCGTTGAAGAAGCGAATTCTGGACAAAGTGCGCGCCGCGGTACTGATCAGAGGTAGGAATGGGGGGCAAGGCCCACCAGAGCGCGATTCAATAGCGTTTGCCCGAGGCCGGCGCCATTTCGGGGCAGGAGCGAGTGGATGTTCAAAGATTACGACGAGATTATCCGCGAGATGGAACGGGAGATGCAGCGCCTGGCAGACCAGGCGTTCGCAGGGCTGGTTAAACTATCAGAGGGCCCGGATCGCTTCTGGCGGCCGCGCGCGGACGTTTACGAGACGGCGGACCATATATTAGTTGTCGTGGAGGTCGCCGGACTCGACAAGAATCGATACCAGATATCACTGGACATTGAAGAGAACAGCCTTGTGGTGAAGGGCAATCGCGTAGAGATGCCGTCGGATCGGACGGGCCGGCTGCGATGCCATCAGATTGAGATTTATTTTGGCGCGTTTGAGCGGACGATCTCACTGCCGGAGGGGGCGCCGATTGACCGGGACGGAGTGGAAGCGACCTATAAAGATGGTTTGCTGCGCGTGGCGCTGCCCCGGCGGCGCACTCCGGCAGGACAATTAGCTGCTCGCCAGAAGCGAGGCGACTCAGAGATCTCTACCGAGGACCCCTCGGAAGACTGAAGTCGAATTAAGGGAAGATAGGAGCCGCACAGAACATGCCACCAAGTGATGGGCCAAAGAGAAGATCGCCTTCGATCATCCGGGTCGATGAAAACCTGCGTGAGGAGACGGAGACGGCTGCCGACTCGCAGACTGATGGGAAGGCCGATGCGAAGGTTGTGGGGCCCAACGCGCGAGGATTGAAATCCGCGAAACCCGCGAGTGCACCGGGGAAAGCTGCCCGCGCCAACGGCGGCAAGACTTCCTCCGGCGGCCGCAGGGGAGCTGAGAGTCGCGCCGCCGCTCGGGAGAACGATTCGGACCCGGCGGACGCCGCGGAACGGACCAGCGCCCGGGCCGCGCGAGCCAGGAGCCGAGAAGCCGGCGCCGAGGCGGCAATCGAGACGCCGGTCGAGGATGACGCCATTGTTATCCCGGGCATTCTGAGCGTCCTTCCGGAACGCGGCCAGGTTCTATTTCCCAATAACGTCCTCCCGTTGGTGGTCAATGACGAATCCGCGGTTCGGCTTATCGATGACGCCGCTGTCAGCGGCGCTCGTTCGATTGTAATCGTCGCCGTCCGGGAATCCGAGACGATCGAGTCGGTTGGTCAGAACCCCGACGAAACCCCGGGCGGGCCCCCGGCTTTTAGTGACCTCTATACCGTCGGCACCGCCGCCGTGATCCGGATGATGGTGAAGACGTCGGATGGAATCCGACTTCTGATCCAGGGAATTGGTCGAGTCCGGCTAGGGGAGTGCGTTCAAACCGAGCCATATCTGCGCGCGAAGGTTGAGCCGCTGCATGAGCCTACCGAGTACAGCGCGGACGATCTTAAGGAGATCGAGGCCCTCCGACGCGCAGTCGGAACACTTTTCCAGAAAGCGGTTGACCTGTCGCCGCAGCTTCCTGACGAACTCCAGGAGCTTCCGAACGCCCGCACTTCCGCCAGCGTCATGGCGGATAACATCGGCTTCTACTACCAGGGAATCCCGATCTCGGAAAAGCAGGATCTGCTGGAAACCCTGGATGTTCGTCAGCGATTGAATAAGCTGATGCGAGTTCTGACACGCGAGGTGGACGTGCTGGAACTGGGCAGTCGCATTCATCAGAGTGTACATTCGGAGATGCACAAGAGCCAGCGGGAGTACTATCTCCGGGAGCAGCTCAAGGCGATTCAGAAGGAACTGGGCGAGGCTGATGAGCGCACAGCGGAGATCGACGAGCTTCGCGCGGCCATTGAGGAAGCCGGCATGCCGGAGGACGCTCACCGGGAAGCGATTCGGGAGCTGGACCGGCTGGCGCGAATGCCGCCGGCGGCGGCCGAATACACGGTGTCGCGCACCTATATCGACTGGCTGGTCGCCATTCCGTGGCAGAAGCAGACTCCGGATGAAATTGATATCAAGGCCGCCAAAACTATCCTCGACGAGGATCATTACGGGCTGCCGAAAATCAAGGACCGGATTCTGGAGTACCTCTCCGTTCGAAAGTTTAAGGCGGATGGCGGAATGCGACAGCCAATTCTCTGCTTTGTAGGACCGCCGGGCGTTGGGAAAACTTCGCTGGCCCGGTCTATCGCTCGCGCCATGGGCCGCAAGTTCGTACGTATCTCGCTCGGGGGCGTCCGGGACGAAGCGGAGATCCGGGGCCACCGGAGGACGTACGTGGGCGCTCTTCCCGGGCAGATCATCCAGGGGATCCGCCGCGCGGGTTCCAGCAATCCGGTCTTTAACCTGGACGAAGTGGACAAACTCGGGATGGATTTCCGCGGTGATCCTTCGTCGGCGCTGCTCGAAGTGCTCGACCCGGAGCAGAATTCCACCTTCCGGGACCATTACCTGGATGTCCCCTTCGATCTCTCTCGCGTACTCTTTATCACCACGGCCAATATGATCGATCCGACCCCGCCGGCGCTTCGAGATCGGATGGAGGTGATCGAGCTGGCGGGTTATACCGAGGAGGAGAAGGTCGCAATCGCCCAGCAATATCTAATCCCAAAGCAGATGAAGGAGCACGGTCTATTAGAGGAAGAACACATCACCTGGCAGGAGAGCGCGGTAAGGGAGACAATTCGCGGCTATACTCGGGAAGCAGGGGTACGCAACCTGGAGCGCGAAATTGCCGCCCTCTGCCGCAAGGTGACGCGACAGCTCGCTGAAGGCCGAACTGAGCCGGTTGAGATAACGCCGGACGTGGTACATCATCTGCTGGGGGCGCCGCGGTTCGAGTATGAGGAGGTGGCGCGACGATCCGATAGGCCCGGAGTGGCTATCGGACTGGCCTATACGCCGGTGGGTGGCGAGATTCTCTTTGTGGAGGCAACTCGCATGCCGGGGGCTCACCAATTGATCCTCACGGGGCAGCTTGGTGACGTCATGAAAGAGTCCGCAACGGCGGCGCTGAGTTACATTCGATCCCAGAGCGAGGAACTGGGCATCCCGCCGGAGTTATTTGCCAAAAGCGATATCCACGTTCACGTGCCGGCCGGCGCAATTCCCAAGGACGGTCCATCGGCCGGCGTTGCGATGGTGGTGGCGATTGCTTCGCTGCTCACCGCCCAACCCGTGCGCCGGTTTATGGCGATGACAGGCGAGATTACGCTTTCGGGTCACGTGCTTCCAATTGGCGGTGTGAAGGAGAAAGTGCTGGCGGCGCGCCGCGCCGGCGTAAGATCAGTGATTCTGCCGGAGCGGAATCGGAAGGACTTTTTGGAGGACATTCCGAAGGAAGTCCAAGAGGAGATGGAGGTGATCTTTGTTGAAACTATCCCGCAAGCGTTAGAAGTTGCCCTTGAGCCCGTGCAGCCTGAACGTATCGGCGCAGTTTCTTGAATGTCGAGGTAGAAAACGTGTCACAACGGAAGAAGCCTGAGTTCCTGGACATCAAGACGGTGGCGCAGTTGATGGACATCTCTGTCGAAGAAGTGCGCGCTCTTGCCGAAGAGCTGCACGGGAAATCGCGGAGCGGATTTATCACCATTGAGGAAGCGGCGGAAATGCTGGAATGTTCTACCGTCTACGCCCGCATTATTCTGCACAACTCGCCCCACGTTGAAATCCGGAAACGAACCTTCTATGTGCATATCGAGCGCAAGAAGGATGTATATAAGCGAATGGACGTGGTGCAGATTGCTGACGCAATCCGTGAGCAGCGACGAGGGCTGGAGGAGGGATAGTCCCTCCCGCGTCGACCCGCAGCCTGATTCGCCTTGATCGATCCTGGCGATATCCGGTTTCTTGAGTCGCCCGCCGGGCTGCGGGCGATCGAAACCGCTGCGCGTCTCCCACCGTCGACACCGATGCATCGGGCGATCCAGCTTCTTCGGGAGCAGATCGGAGATCCTCGCGTCTCGTCCGCTCTAGAGCTGCTGGAATTGCGCCGCTCGGCCGCGACAAAATTCCGGCAGGCAGACCGGATGTTCTTTCTCCGGGAGGCCTTAGAGCAAAGCTCGGGCGAGATCGTTTCCGGTTACCGGGCTGCCCGCTATGCAGGCAGAGGACCGGTCGCCGACCTCGCTTGCGGCATTGGCGGAGACACGCTCTCGCTGGCCGCTGTCGGTGAAGTGACCGCCGTAGATCAGGATGCCGCGCGGCTCGCCTGTCTTCGCCACAATCTAACGGCATATAATCGCTCCTGCCGGATTATAGAAGCGGATGTGACGGCTATCCCGCCGCCGGCGCCGTTCATGTTTATCGATCCGTCTCGCCGGAACCGGGGCAGGCGAATTCGGTCGGCCGAAGCGTACTCTCCCCCATTCTCGTTTGTGATTGAACTCGCGTCGCGCGTAGAGGGACTGGGCGTCAAACTCTCTCCGGCGATGGACATTCCGTACTGCCCGGTCACTGCTGAAATAGAAGCGATCTCATTGGATGGAGTCTGCCGCGAGCTTCTGCTCTGGACGGGCGATCTGAGGCAATGCGCGCGGCGGGCTTCCGTGCTGCGAAGGACGGCGCCTGATTCGTTCGAATATCAGTCATTCAGCCTTTATGAGACTGGCGACAACGACCCGACTCTGCCGGCGTTGGGCGCCGCTCCGAAGCCAGGAGACATTCTCTTTGAGCCCGACCCGGCGATCATTCGCGCCCGACTGGTGGGACGCCTGGGAGAGACGCTGCAGGCGTCGGTCCTCGACCCACAGATCGCGTATCTCATCAGTTCGCAGCCTGCCAACACGCCCTTTGCCGCCTGCTACCGGATATTGGACTCCTACCCCTTCGACGAGAAGCGGATCAAGAGATGGATCAAAGCCGGAGAGATTGGCGACCTGACCATTAAGAAGCGCGGTTTCCCCCTCACGCCAGAACAGATGCGGTCCCGGCTGCGCCCTCGCGGCCCCAACGCCGCCACGATTATCCTGACCCGTCAGCGCGACCGGCATTTCGTCATGGTCGTGGACCGGAAGTAAGGCGCGGGGCGCGTGCGGAGGACTTTGAAAGGATAAAGGACGAGTCAAGAGCGCGGGAGGCCGTGTGCCAGGCGCGGGACGTATCGACCGGCCGGGAAGGCCCCGGAGTGGCTGTTTTTCACTCGCGGCGGCTGCGATAGGAGCAGTGAGTTGGAGGCGCCGATTTATGTCGGCGCCTCCGTGATATAACGACCTGTTACGGCGTGGTTCCGGGCGTGGTCGCGGGGCCTGGATTCGCTGTTCCTGGTACGGGGGCCGTACCCGTTCCCGGTGTCGTCGTACCCGTTCCCGGTGTCGTCGTACCGGCGTCGGATGGCGCTGAGTTCGCCGCGCTCGGCGTCGTTCCGCCATTCCCGGTCATATTGGACGGAGGAGGCGGCGGAGCCGGCGTGATGGGCTGAGTCTGCACGTGAACCTGTGTGCGAGTTGACACGGCCGGCGGCGAGATCGGCGTTGTCACCACGGGCGGCGAGGTCGGTGTTACCGCGGGTGGTGTGGTAGTCACCGGAGGCGTTGTGGTCGTGACGGCAGCCGGCGGCGGTCCGGGCGGCCTGACATTGATTACCGTCGTGCTCGTTGGGTTCGTGCCACTGGGCCAGAAGAAGTAGGCCAGGATGGCGGCAACCGCTGCGGCAATAAGCAGGACCGCAATGAGGACGCCGGTGTTGCTTCGGGCGATTTCAGCGTCCGTAATCGCAGCGTCGGCCGCCATCCGGTTGGCCACCGCGGACCGAACGGCCGCGTTTTTCGAGACCTCCGCCCGCGCGGCATCCGACTCGGCTTCCGCGCGCTTCACTGTTTGATGTACTGCCTGGTTTTCCGCGGCCTGTCGCCGCAATTGTTCTTCAGTTAATTGTTGTTCTTTCAGATCTGCCATAGCTTGATTACTCCCGGCCGCCAGCAGTCCGGCAATCCATGGCCGCGATACGAGTCGCAGCGCGCGCCGGACCCTAAATGGGACCCTCCCGATTATACCCGCTCTCTGCGCGCTGAAACCTGAGAGCAGTGGGCCTGAACCGGAGGGGAGCCAGGATTCTCCGGCCCCCCAGTAACTCTAAAACAGGGGCGTCCTCGCTCGGTAGTTCTCCGGTCGCCGGCGCCGAACATTGGCGAGTTCTCGACAGGTGTCGGCCGGGTCAAATGTTCCCTGCCTGCGGATCCGCCTCAGAAATGAGCCGAGTAGCCTCCAGCGATGAGCGCATGCTGATGCCGCTGATAGTCCAGCGCTATTGAAACCGTGTTCGTGCCGCTGGTAAAACCGGCGCCAACGCTGAAGTCGCGATCGGAGAATCCGGAGCGAGCCACGAAGTCCTTATACACTTTCAATTCTCCGCCCAAACGAAAGTAGCTGTGGTCTTTCGTGTAGACATAATCGCCTTCGAGCCGACCGGAATGGCCGACGTAGCCGAGGCCCCCGATGATCTCTGTGTCGGTTGGAAGGGTTGAACTGGTGCCACTGAAAGGATCAACGTGGAATAGATTGAGGCCGGAGAGACCTACGCTGAATCCACGCTTCAGGTCCTGGTGGACGCCCACGTCGGCGTTGACCCGATATCGCTCGATGCCGTTGCGCGTCCAGCGCTCATAACGGAAGGTAGCGCCAGTGGCAACACCGCCAAGGCCGCTTGCGCCCGCGGTAAGGGCGATAAACTGCTCACTGGCGAACGCGCTATTGAGCGCCCCGGCCCAGATGGCGCCCGGCGGCGAATTCGGGGTCTGTCCGAAGGCGTGGCCAATGAAGAAATCTGGGCCGAGCGCGCCGCCGGCAATCGTAGCGTCGGAGCCGCCTATGGGCCCTACCGCCGCGATGTTTGCGGGATTCACGGTGATAGAACCGAGGTCGCCGCCCAGCGCCACGACGGCGTCAGAGAGGCCGATCGTGCGGGCGGTTCCTTCGGGCGCGAGCGGCGCAGTGAGGCGCTGCGCCTGGGCGGCGGAGGCCATGCTAAGGCACGCGCCGACCAGCGCGGCATGGGCTGCCATTCGGGCAATTCGTGACTTCTGAACAGTATGGGTCACAGGTTTCTCCTTGAGTGCAGAATTCAACTACTGCCCAAGCATATTTGCCGCCGAGCGGCCGATTCCTGCCGGCGTACGCATGAATCCGGCCGACTGGCCCATGATTTCACGTTCCGCAACTCGATTAAGCCGGCGATAAGACGCAACACGCAACACCCAACACCGAACACCGAACACCTGGTCGGTCCGGCTATAATTCTCAAGGGTCAGGCGCCACGCCATGCGACCTTGCTGGGCTGATCTCCGGAGGAGAATGGGATGAATCTGGAACTGATCGCGGATTACGCGTGTGAGATAGGAGAGAACCCGCTATGGCATCCCACCGAAAAGCGGCTTTACTGGACGGACATTGCGACGGGACGGATGTTCCGGTATGATCCGGCATCCGGACATCACGAACAGTTTTATGAGGGCGAGATGGTCGGCGGATTCACCATTCAGAGGGACGACTCGCTGCTGCTTTTTATGGCGAAAGGAGCGATCAAGATCTGGCGTGAGGGCCGCCTCATAACGATGATGGATTCCATTCCGGAAGAGCAGGAATCGCGCTTCAATGACGTTTTCGTCGATCCGGAAGGGCGTGTCTTCTGCGGGACGATGTCCAGTAAAACTCATAAGGGCTGCCTGTACCGCCTGGACCCCGATGGAGCGCTTATCTGCGTCCTTCAGGGCATCGAGTGCTCCAACGGAATGGCGCTCACGCGGGATCATCGATGCTTCTATTACACCGATTCATTCGCTCGCTCCATTTATCTCTTTGACTATGAGCAGTCAAGCGGAAACATCTCTAATCAACGTCTCTTTGCCACCGTGCCCGAAGACGAAGGTTTCCCGGATGGGATGACGGTCGATGCGGAGGGCGGAGTCTGGTCCGCGCGATGGGACGGCGCCTGTGTCGTGAAATACTCTCCAACCGGCGCTATCATCGACCGGATTTCCTTTCCAGTTAAGAAAGTCTCGAGCGTGATCTTTGGCGGCGAAGACTACGCGGACCTCTATGTGACCACAGCCGGGGGCAATGCGAAAGCCACGGAGGGCGCCCACGCCGGATCGCTCTACCGGGTCCGGCCCGGCGTCCGCGGCCTCCCAGAGTTCTTCTCAAATATTGGGCGCTAATTTCAAGGCCGTTCACCCGGGCGCACTTTCCGACTCACGCGCCGACGACTTCTTACTCCTGAAACTGTTCGAGAAATGGCGCCAGAATACCAACGACAGTCTCTGCCGTCTCCTCTTGCGGAAAGTGGCCGCAGTGGGGTATCTCGTGGATCGATGCGCCCGGGATGGCCGCGGCCAACTTGTAGGCGGAAACTAACGGAATCAACGGGTCCTCAACGCCGTGAGCCACGAGGGTCGGACAGCGGATTGCGGCGTACCGGTCGGAGAGCCGATCGAGACTCGGGCCGTAGAGCTGCCGCAGCGTACGGAGGAATGCCGCTCTACCACAGGGATTCCGCAGATAATCGGTGCAGCGGCGCACGCGTTCTCCACTTGCGGGAGCGTTTCCGGCACGCGCGTATCGGAGCCCCAGAGCGATCGTTCGCTCCCGCGGCAATCCGACAACGTGTTCGATGAAGGGTAGTCGGCCGAGCAAGCCGAGCAGGGGCAGGCTTTCGCGGAAGGCCGAAGCATTCAGGAGCGCCAGGCCTCGAACCCGAGATGGCGCCAGAAGCGCAGCGGCGAGCGCGATCCCGCCGCCTATGCTGTTGCCCACGAACACCGCATCCCGCCACAACAGTTCGTCCAAGAATTGGAGAACCCGGCGCGCGAGCGATGGCAGCCGGTAATCGGCCTCGGGCAGCCAGTCGCTCTCCCCATGGCCGGGAATATCGAGCGCTGCGATTTGATACCGCGCCTGAAGCGATGGCGCTACGAGATCCCACGTGTGACAATCGAACCCGATCGGATGGATCAGGATGACTCGCGGACCGGTCTCGCCGCTTCTCAAACAGTGAAGCTGGGCGGAAGTTAGATCGCGGCCGCCCGGCCTCTCGTATAAGAGGTTAGAGATCATGTGTCGCCCGACACAGTCTGAGACGCCTGCGCCACCGGTAGCAGGATGGCATTGCACTGGGACCGGACACAGGCGGGGACGCCTGCGTCACCGATGAGGTTGAAAGTCCGAAATCTTTGCTAAACATCGGATTCGCACTGCTAAACATCGGATTCGCACTCGATGAGCGGCGCGAGGCGCGAGAGGCGTTCGTTGAGCGTCGCATAGTCGGGCGCACGCAGCGTAACATGCCCGAGCTTACGGCCCGGCCGCGGCGCCTTACCATAATGATGCAGGTGTGCGAAGGGAACGGCTAAGATCGCGGCGGGATCGGGGGTTGAGCCGATCAGATTCAGCATCGCCGAGCACCCGGAGATTTCCGTGGACCCAAGCGGCAGCCCGGCCACGGCGCGAACATGATTCTCGAACTGGCTGGTTTCGGCGCCTTCGATGCTCCAATGCCCGGAGTTATGCACTCTCGGCGCCATTTCGTTTGCCAGCAGCCCGTCCCTGGTCTGGAAGAATTCAATAGCGAGCGCCCCGACATAGCCGAGTTGGGTCAGCGCCCGCCGAGCGTACTCTTCCGCGATGGATTGCGCTTTGGGGGAAATAAGCGGCGCCGGCGCCAGCGATCGGCGAAGGATTCCGCCGGCGTGGTGGTTTTCGACGAGCGGATAAAAATCGGCGCCTCCATCGCAGCCCCGGACCGCCAGGATGGACAGCTCCCGCTCGAACTCCACGAAACGTTCATAAATGAGCGGTACGTTTCCCAGAGCATCCCAGGCATCGGGGACATCGTCGCGAGATCGGATCACAGCCTGCCCTTTGCCGTCGTAACCCATCCGCCGTGTCTTGAGCACGCCCGGAAGCCCGACGCGCTGAACAGCCTCGGCGAACTCATCCGCGCTGCTCACCGGTGCGAACGGCGGAACTGGAATGTCAAGAAGCTGGAACATCTCCTTTTCGTTCAGCCGATCTTGCGCCGTCTCCAGCGCCCGAGGCGGCGGGTAAACGGGGATCTTCTGTTGCAAAAAGAGCGCCGAGGCGACCGGAACATTCTCGAACTCGTACGTGACCCGATCGAGCCCCCGTGCAAACCGTTCCAACGCGAGGAGATCGTTGTAGTCGGCGGTGATGAGGGGAGCGATACGCCCGGCCGGCGCTTCCCCGGAGGGATCTAAGAAGCGAAAACGGAGGCCTAACGGCTGCCCGGCCAGCGCGAGCATCCATCCAAGCTGCCCGGCGCCGAGCACACCGATGGTCACTTTTGCTCCTCTGAGTGAAGACGTGGGATCATATCTGCTCCTCGGGGTCAGGATGATCGAGAACGGCACGGGTCTGCGCATCGCGGTAACGGTGTACCGCCTCCCGATAGCGGGCATGCTTTCCACCCAGTATCGTGGCCGCCAGGATCGCGGCATTGACCGCGCCCGCGCGGCCGATGGCGACGGCCGCCACAGGCACGCCGGCCGGCATCTGAACAATGGAAAGGAGCGAATCGAGGCCCTTGAGCGCCTTTGACTCCACAGGAACGCCGATTACAGGGAGGGCTGTTTTCGCCGCCGTCATACCCGGGAGATGGGCGGCGCCTCCCGCGCCCGCGATCAGCACCTCCAACCCGCGCTCCTCGGCGCCGCCGGCGTAACTGAAAAGGAGGTCGGGGGTCCGGTGCGCCGAAACAATCTTTGTCTCGTAAGGCACGCCCAGATCATCCAGTGTTCGCGCCGTATGACCCATGGTCTCCCAATCCGACCGGGATCCCATAATCAAACCAACCAGCGGCGCACTCCCGCCGGGCGAGTCTTCGGGAGGGGCCATCATCCGCGGCGCCTGGAATGTCCAGCGTCGAAGTTCACGTCAGGACTCGCAGCCTTCAGGCATGTCCAGGCTGTAGTTGGGCGCCTCTTTAGTGATCCAGACGTCATGGGGATGGCTCTCCCGGAGGCTGGCGCTGGTAATTCGTATGAACCGGGTCCTGGTCTTCAGCTCGTTGATATTACGGCAGCCGCAATAGCCCATGCCGGCGCGCAATCCGCCCGCAAGCTGGAAGACAAATTCGGAAAGCGGTCCCTTATAGGGTACCCGGCCCTCGATTCCTTCAGGCACGAGCTGCTGCTCGTCCGACTGAAAGTACCGGTCGCTGCTCCCTTCGCGCATGGCCCCCATCGATCCCATGCCGCGGTAGACCTTGAAGCTCCGGTTGCGGAAGATCTCAATCTCACCCGGGCTCTCGTCCGTACCGGCAAACAGGCTGCCAATCATCACCGTATCGGCGCCGGCCGCGATCGCCTTGGTAATATCGCCGGAACGCCGGATCCCGCCATCAGCGATTACCGTGGCGCCCACCTTTTTGCATTCGTCGGCGCAATCGGCGATGGCCGTGAGCTGGGGCACGCCGATCCCCGCGATTACGCGGGTTGTGCAGATTGACCCGGGTCCCATGCCCACCCGAATACCATCGGCGCCAGCCTCCACCAGATCAATCGCTCCCTGTGCCGTCGCGACGTTGCCGGCCACCAGCGGAAGATTGGGAAACTCCGCCCGGATGCGCTGGATGGCGTTGATGACATTGCTGGAGTGTCCATGCGCCGTATCGACCACGATGGCGTCGACGCCGGCCTGAGCCAAAAGCTGCACCCGTTCCATCGTGCCGCGCATTGGTCCGACCGCGGCGGCGACGCGCAGACGGCCGTTGGCGTCTTTCGTGGCATTGGGGAACTGGCGCGCCTTCTCGATATCTTTGATCGTAACAAGGCCGAGCAGCATTCGATTTGAGTCGACCAGGGGCAGCTTCTCGACTTTGTGCTTCTGCAGAAGCTCCTTCGCCTCGTTGAGCGTTGTGCCCATCGGCGCGGTCACGAGATTCTGGCTCGTCATCACCTCGTGGATCGGCCGGCCCGGTTCCGTCTCGAAGCGAATATCCCGATTCGTCAGGATTCCGACGAGGCGGCCATGATCGGTGATCGGAACCCCGGAGATATGGTATCGCTCCATGATGGTGAGCGCGTCTTTGATCGTGTGCGTAGGAGATAGAAAAACCGGATCGACAATGATGCCGTGCTCGGAACGCTTGACTTTGTCAACTTCGGCGGCCTGGGCCTCGGGAGTCATGTTTCTATGAATAACACCGATGCCACCCTCACGAGCCAGCGCAATCGCCATTCGGGCGCCCGTGACGGTATCCATGGGAGAGCTGAGGAGCGGGATGAAGAGTTTAATGTCCCGCGTGAAATAGGTGCTGGTGTCTACCTCGGTGGGCAGCACGTCAGCACGATCGGGGACCAGGAGAACATCATCAAAACTGAGGCCCTCGCGGGCAAACCTTCCTTCGGGCATTAGGACTCCTTAGCGCCGCGGGCTTACACCGATCGACCAGTCGTTATGCGTTCGATTTTCTTCTATTATACCCTCGCCCCGCGGGCGAGTCAAAGCAGCAATAATTGCGATACTTTCATCCTCTCTCAGATGCGTATTCGATCGGCGACCGTGAATGGACTTGACGACCCGAACGGTGAGAATTTTCGCTGACGGTGTTTGAGAGGACCGACGGCGTGTAGGATCGAATGACGCGTATCGCCGATATGATAGAATAGTCACTCAACGGCGCCGACCTGAATTCCACCTCTTCGGAACCGAAGTATGCGCGGCCCCCTACCATCCAGCTTCCAGGGGGTACGCGGCGGCTGCAGGTGAGAGTGATGCGCCTTCACCCTCGTCCGGTGGCGCGGCGTCCGGCTGAAGGCTCGCGGAAACAGAGGCATCGCGGTCGGAGCTGCTATAGGTGGGAGGAACATGGTATTCGCTGACCTAAAAAATGACTTCGTATTCCGGCGCATCTTCGCCAGACATCCCCACATCCTTCGCGGCCTGTTGAACGACCTGCTTGATCGCCGCGGTGACCAGGTCATCGAATCTGTTGAGTACCTGCCGAGCGAACAGTTACCACTCGTGGCCGGGGCCAAGCTCTCCATCCTGGACGTCAGATGCCGCGATCGCGCCGGCACGACCTTTGTCGTCGAGGTGCAGTTGCTGCACGTCGCAGGTTTCATGAACCGCGTCGTTTACAACGCCTGCAAGGCCTACGTCGAGCAGCTCAAGCAGGGTGAACCCTACGCAACACTCACCGACGTGGTGGCGATTTCTATCTGTGACTTCATACTCTGGCCAGACACGGAGCAGGACGCCTTGAAACTTCCCAGGGTTCCGATGCTCAGCCGGTGGAACATGACCGAGCGGAGTTCTGGCAGCCAGGATCTCCTGCAGGTTCAGTACGCTTTTCTGGAACTGCCCAAGCTGGCAAAGGAGCGGCCTGAATCCGGGGCCGATCTTTGGGCATGGCTCTTCGTTCACGCGCCGGAGATGACCGAGGTTCCGGCCGATCTGCCGCCTGGACCGTACCGGGAGGCGGTGGAGCTTGCGAATGAAGCGACTTTCTCTCAGCTCGAGCTGGATGCCTACCGGAAGGTGATTAACGAGATCCAGCAGGCGCGGGAATACGGTCAGGCGCAGCGAAACGAAGGCAAAGTTGAGGGTAAAGCCGAGGGTAAAGCCGAGGGCAGGGCCGAGGGCAGGGCCGAGGGTAAAGCCGAGGGTAAAGCCGAGTCGATCCTGGCGGTCCTGGGAGCGCGCGGGTTTGCGGTGAGCAGCGAAACACGAGCGCGCATCATCGCCTGCACGGACGGCGCCACCCTCGACCGTTGGATTACCCGCGCAGCCATCGCCCCCACCGCCGAGGAGGCAATCGCTGAACCGTGAACCTGGACTGTCGTCGGGCAAAGCGGGTTTAGCGCGCCTCAGCCGGCCAGCTTCAGGGGGATCGCGCGGGTCTACCGGCGCGGATAGTGCGTCCGCAAAAGCCGCGTGGATCGAGCAGCTTCCGCCGAGGCGGGCATTCGGTCGCCGAATTGACGCTCGATAGAGGACTCGTCCTCCTTATCGACGAAACCATTGCTTATCTATTGCTGTTGCTACATTCTTGCGATCGCTAATCGCCTGATAAGCAATGATGAAATTCGGAGGAGCGTATGGACACCTGGCAGGGGGAGTTTGGGTGGCAGTCCCACGCGTTGACGGGCCGCCCGGATCTGCTCAATTACCTTCGACAGGGGGATTTCCGGTGGCCTGATCTCTGGTCGTTCTTTGAGCAGCGAGGCGCGCCGCCGGGCGAGGGTCTCGCTCGCTGTATCCGGCTATTCCATCAATTCTGTTCGTGGCAGCTCGATCTCGCGGGGCACGTAGTCGAAGACGATTGCGAGATTGCGGCCGATCTGATCGCCTGGGGTCGCTACTGCGTTCAACATCCGGAGGAGATCCCCGAAGCCCGGATCCGCGAGGACCTGACGGCCCTGGCCGAAGCCGGCGCTATCTCACCGGCGTACTTTGAATGCGCCTACCGGTGCTTTTTGCGAGCCCTTGTAGAGGAGCACTCGGGACGGTGGCTGCGAGGAGAGACCTCGAGCGATCGACTGGACGGCCTTGACGACGTCACCCCTTGCGTGGGCTATGGCAGATTAAAGGTATATGTTCCGGAAGACGCTCCGGAGCTTCCGATCGCGGCGAACCCGCAGTGGCAGCGATATAAGCGTGCGCTGGCGCAGCGGGAGCATGACGCCTGGTGCGCATCGTACGCCAGCATCATAGAGCGTCTGGAAGATATGACCGACGAGCGCCCTGGTCTGTAGCGGCTCTACCGGAGAGATAAAGGTGAATCAGCGCGTGTTGGGACAGACGGGCCTTCGGGTAAGCGAGCTTGGACTAGGCGGTCTGTTCGTCTCCCGGCACGCCGGTGTTGAGTTCGAGGAGACGCGCCGGGCCGTACGTCGGGCGCTTGCGCTGGGTGTCAATTACTTCGACACGGCCCCCACTTATTCTAACAGCGAAGAGACATTGGGCGCCTGTCTGGATGGCGTCACCGAACCATTCGTTCTCTCCACCAAGCTGGGCGGCCGGCCCACCCCTTTCAATCCTCGTGACAAAGCGGCGCTGCGTCGATCGTTCGAAGAGAGCCTTCGCCTCCTGCGGCGGGACCGGGTCGATATCTTGATGGTTCATGAGCCGGACCGGCCGGGTCAGTACGACTGGTGGGACGATTGGGAGCGCTTTCGCGGCCCGGTTCGAGATTTCCTTAATGACCTCAAGAGCGAAGGTCTGATACGCGCTACCGGACTGGGCGGCACCACCGCGTACGAACTGCCGCGTGTCATTGCCTCAGGTGGGTTTGATGTCGTGCTAACGGCGTTCAATTACAGCCTCCTCTGGCGAGAGGCTGCGATTGCTGTGCTGCCTGCGGCGACCCGACAGGGGATGGGGGTAATTATCGGTTCGCCGCTCCAGCAGGGCGCGCTGGCACGCCGCTATGACGCCGAAATTGAGGACGGCGCTCCCTGGCTCAGTCCGCCGCGCCGTGAGCAGTATCGGCGGCTCTACGCCTATGTTGATGAAATCGGCGTCCCGCTGCCTGAACTCTGCCTTCGGATGGTGCTCTCCAACCCGGATGTCTCGACGGTTCTCATGGGCGCTCGAAATCTGATAGAGGTGGAGCAGAACGTGGCGGCCGTAGAGAACGGGCCGCTCTCCACGGAGGTGATCGCCCAGCTGCAAGAGATCGCCGACATGGTTCCGTTTAGGCCGTTTGAGGAGCCGTTCGGCCTCCCCTTCGGCCGTGATTATCGAGGACCGGGGATGGCGTGAGGGGACCGAGGACGGAGGACGGAGGACCGCCAAAGGATGAAGGATGAATCAAAAACTCACCGCGGAAGCGCGGTTTCAACCGGGTCTGGAGCCGGCTGAAGCATGGGTTGGATTCCACGGATCGTTACAACGAGTTCTGCGCCCTCGCGCCGCGCGCCTCAGGCCCGGCCCTTGACGCCTCCGTCCTCCGTCCTACGTCCTACGTCCGCGCTCTATATCGTCTTCGTATTGTGCGGTCTTCCTGCCACCTCGCGAGGCGTTTCCATGCCAGTTCACACGGCGTCCGGGCCGCCGACCTCTGACGAGAGAACGATGACTCCATCTCAAACGCTCAACACGCCGCGAACATTCCCGCATTTTCGCGACCTCGCTGAATGGAAGGCGCGGCGAACGTTTATCCGGGAGCAGGTCCTGGTTTCTTGCGGGCTGTATCCTCTGCCACGCAAAACCGCGCTGAAAGCACGGGTTTTCGGGCGAGTCGAACGGGACGGATACAGCATCGAGAAAGTTTACATTCAAACCTATCCCGGCTTTTATCTTTGCGGAAATCTGTACCGGCCGCACCCCACAGCCGGCAAGCCATCCGGCCCCTACCCCGGCATCTTGGTGGCGCACGGCCACTGGTCCGAAGGGAGAATGGCCGACACTCCGGACGGCTCGATCCCCGCCCGGGCGATCACGTTCGCGCGGGAGGGAGCCGTGGCGTTCAGTTATGATATGGTGGGATACAACGACACCCGCCAGATAAACCACCAGTTCGCCAATGACCGGCGCCACTGGCTCTGGGGCGTGAGTTTGATGGGCCTGCAGACCTGGAACAGCATCCGCGCGCTGGATTTTCTGAGCTCACTCCCGGATGTGGACAAGAACCGGCTGGCGAGCACCGGGGAATCGGGAGGCGGCACTCAGACGATGCTCCTCGGCGCGGTGGACGACCGGCTTGCGGCGGTGGCGCCATGCGTGATGGTCTCGCATACGATGCAGGGCGGCTGCCTCTGCGAAAACGCGCCCGGGCTCCGGATCGAGTTCTCCAATATGGAACTGGCGGCAATGGCGGCGCCGCGACCGCAGATAATGGTCGCCGCCACCGGCGATTGGACCAAAACCATGATGACGGTGGAGGGCCCCGCCGTACAGTCAGTCTACGACCTTTACGGGGACGCGGACCGGCTGAAGTATGTCATCTTCGACTATGGCCACAACATCAATAAGACGAGCCGGGAAGCGGTGGACCGGTTCTTTGGCAAATGGCTGCTGCATGATCCGGACGCCGATTCGCTCCATGAGCCGCCTTACACCATGGAGCCTGTCGCCGATCTGAGGGTGTTCCCCGACAAACTTCCACCGGATGCGAAGGACGCGGATGCGCTGACGGCTTATCTTATCGCAAAGGCGCGGGATGAGATCGAGAAGCGGAAGCCAGTCGATCGAGCGAGCCTGGCCCGATTCAAGAAGCTGTTTCTCCCGGAATGGAAGCACACTCTATCGTTGATGCCGGTTGACCCCGACGATATTCTTGCTTCGGAACAGCCGTCCGTCGAGACCACCTCGGGCGCCGTTATCCATCTCACTCTTGGTCGTGCGGGACGGGGTGATAGTATTCCCGCCGCGCTCTTTTTGCCCCCGGGCAAGCGACCGCGCGGTGTGATTGTCATCGCTCATCCGGCCGGCATGGCCGCTTCGATGGACACTGCGACGGGCCAGCCGGGTCCGGTTGTGACGGCGCTGCTGGCGAAGGGTCAGGCAGCGCTGGTTTTCGACGCGTTTTTGACGGGCAGCCGGGCGGACGAAGAAGTCGAAGCGGCGCGAAAGCCATTTGAGAACTTCTTCACCACATATAACCGAACCGATCTCCAGGAGCGAATTCAGGACATCGCCACCGTGTGCGCCTATCTACGGAAGAGCGGCTTTGGACGGGTGGCGCTATTGGGCGAGGGCCGAGCCGGGCTCTGGACACTGCTCGCGGCGCCGCTCGCGGACGCCGTCGCCGCGGATGGCGACCAGACCAATCTTTCGACGGACGATGCCCTGCTTTTGGACGATCTCTTCGTGCCCTGTCTCCGACGAATTGGTGACTTCAGAACCGCGGCCGTTCTCGCGGCGCCTCATCCGCTGCTGCTGCAGAACACCGGCCGCCGGTTCCCCGCGGCAAAGTGGATCCGGGGTGTCTACGCGTCGCTCAGCAAGTCGAGCGCGCTGCGTGTTTCTACGAGGCCGGTGAGTATTGACGATCAGATTAGCTGGCTGGTTCGTCATATCCCGCATTGAGCCGCGTACCGGGCGGGGCTCATTCGGCTATACTGCCATCAGTCGGCGGGCTTCAGATTCCCGAAGCCGGACCGGTTCCCTATCAGGAGATTCCCATTCGCATCGTTTTACCTCTCGTTCTGATTCCGCTCGCCACATTGTTGTCGACGACATCGATTCAAGCTGTGCCGGCGTCGCCGTTACGAGTCACCGTCGAAGTTACAGCGCAGCCGGCGAACCGCATTGTCGCGGACCGGGCTGTCGGCGCGGGGATCGACGGGGCCGAGCAGGGAGATATGGCCCGCCTCCTGACGCCGGCGCACATCCGGGCAATGCTCACCGCCGGCTTGGGTCCCCTCACCTATCGACTTCGCACCGAGCTGGGATGCGAAGCCTGGCACTGGAATCCGGTCGGCACGTGGAGCGATCCGTCGAAGCGTGAAGGTTACTGGACATCCGATGACCGACCGGGCGCGCCGATTCTCATCTCGAACGGATATCGTTTGCCGCGGCGCGGAAACACCATCGATCAGGCGAATAACGACGGCTATTCGCGCCTCGATGATGGTGACACCCGGACTTTCTGGAAGAGTAACCCGTACCTCTGCCACCCGTACACCGGCGACCCCGATTCGGCGCATCCCCAATGGATATTGATCGATCTGACGAGGAAGCGCCCGGTTGACGCGCTGCGCGTCCTCTGGGGCAGACCATACGCCACCCGGTACTACGTAGAGTACTGGGATGGGCCGGATTACGTGGGTGACAATGACGAGGGCCGCTGGCGGCGATTTGCCGGGGCGACCGCCGTGCAAGGCGGTGGCGATCAACAATTGCGCCTGGCGCCGGAACCAATTCCTGCCCGGTTCATCCGCATCGTGATGACCCAGAGTTCGAACCGGGCGGCGGTCCACAGCGCTGATCCACGGGATAGCCTCGGTTACGCCGTCCGCGAGGTTTACCTGGGCACAATCTTAGATGGTAAACTTCACGACATCATCCAGCACGGGCATAGCGCGGGCCATCAGACGTTGTTCTACGTCTCCTCCACCGATTCGTGGCACCGGGCAAGTGACCAGGATCCGAATGTAGAGCAGCCCGGTTTTGACCTTTTTTTCCGTTCCGGCGTTACACGCGGTCTGCCGGTGATGATGCCCGTCAGTCTGTTATACGGCACGCCCGAGAACGCCGCGTCCGAGCTTCATTACCTCCGGTCGCGCCACTTCAACGTGGAGCAGGTCGAACTCGGTGAGGAGCCGGATGGTCAGTTCATTTCCGCCGAAGATTACGGCGCTCTGTACGTCCAGTGGGCGCGCGCTCTCCATCAAATTGACCCGCACGTTCAGTGTGGAGGACCTTCACTCCAAACCGCCAATCTCGATTATCGCGAGTGGCCCGAACATTCCAGTAAACAGACGTGGATCGGCCGATTTCTACGTTATCTTCGTCAGCACGGTCGCCTTTCCGACTATCGATTCTGTTCATTCGAATGGTATCCAGTCGATAATGTTTGCGCCGATCCGGCGGCGGAGCTCGAACAACTGCCGGCCATGCTCTCGGACACCATGCGGAGGCTGCGACAGAGCGGTCTGCCGGCCTGGGCGCCGCTAATCATTACCGAATATGGCTATTCCGCGTTCGCGGCCGAAGCGGAAGTGCAGATCTCGGGCGCCCTCTTTAATGCGGACCTTGTCGGCGCCTTCCTCACCGCGGGCGGGTCCGCCGCCTATCTTTATGGCTACACGCCAAATACCTTGATCCGCGAAATCGACTGCCCCGATGGCAAAGCCGAGCGATCGTGGGGCCAGAATATGCTCTTTGAGATGAATGGGAACGGCAAAATTAATTACCGGATGGCGACTTATTACGCCGCTCAAATGGTGACGCAGGATTGGCTCGATCCCGCAGGGGGCGGTCATGGTCTCTACCGCACGATCTGCCGGCTTGGGGATCGACCGGTTCCCGCGATTTCAGCTTACACGACAGCCCGGCCGGACGGCAAATGGGCAGTGATGCTGGTCAATCGATCGACCCGGCGAGCTTACCCGGCAGAGATTACGTTTTCTCATTCCCACTCAAGGGATAGGACGCATTTCGAAGGACTGGTTGACGTATATCAGTTGAGCCGGTCAGAGTACACGTGGCGCGCTCACGGGGACGTTGGCTATCCACGGCCGGATAATGCCCCGATCCATCGACGGGTGAGCGCCGATCATCTCGTGCTTCCACCCGATTCGCTGACGGTTGTGCGAGGTGAGCCGGGAAAGTGAGTGATAGGGAGGAATCTATGTCATCTAAGCTTGCCGTACAGATGTACACGGTCCGAGATTATACCAAAACCACGCGTGAATTGGAAGAGAGCCTGCGGAAGATTCAGCAGATTGGCTATCCAGCGGTCCAACTTTCAGCCGTCGGCGCCATGAGTGGCGAACGACCGGAGATTTCCGCGCAGGATGCGCGCCTGATGCTGGATGACCTGGGACTGCGCTGCATCGCGACGCACCGGTCATGGGATGCGTTAGCCGGAGAGACGGGGCGGGAGATCGAGTTCCACCGGGCGCTTGGCTGCGACTATACCGCCATCGGCGGGATACCAGCCCCCTATGGCAACCGGGGCGCCGACGGTTATCTCGCCTTTACGGAGGATGCCGCGCCGGTCATCCAGAAGCTGAAAGAAGCCGGCATCCGGTTCGGGTATCATAACCACGCCAACGAATTCCAGCGCGTCGGTCCGGGTCAAAAGACGCTTTACGACATTCTGATCGACAGTGGTGGCCCGGACTTTACCCTTGAAGTGGATGTTTACTGGGTGGCTCACGCGGGGGCCAGCCCGGAGCGCATCATGCGGCGATGCAAGCGACGCGTTCCCGTAATACACCTCAAGGATAAAGAGGTGGTGGCGCGCGAAGGCCCGGTGATGGCGGCCATCGGCGAGGGGAATCTTGATTGGGACGCGATCCTGCCGGCCTGCAAAGAGTCAGGGGTAGAATGGTACGCCATCGAGCAGGACACCTGTCGAAGGGACCCGTTCGATTGCCTGCGCTCCAGCTTCGAGTTCCTGAAAGACCGGGCGCTCTAACCTCGGGCAATCCGGATGAGGCCGAAAACGATCAGCAGCACGCCGAAGAAAATAGATTCGGTTTGAACGTGATGGATCGGGCTGGCGTTGTTCTGCGCCTGTTCCACGAAGTGAGCGATGATGAATCCGATACCAATGAGCAGACTGATGAACCCTCGAAGGCGATTGCGCGTCATACCGTCCCCCTGGCGCCGCGGCGCCCATTTAACCTGCCCGCATTTCAAACCGGGCCGCTATCAAACAGTTCCATTCTCGGCAAAGAAACTCCTGCTTTGGATCAATATCTGCTTGTGAAATCTCCTGGTTCCCCATATCCCTGGTTTCCGGCGCCCCGCGGACCTCTCCCCGAAAAGAAGGCGCGACGCGCGAGGCGCGACGCGCGAGGCTCCTGTAACTTCAACGTTTGCGATTCATCCTCCATCCTCCGTCCCACCGTCCGACCATCTCACCATCCCACGATCTCACCATCCCACGATCTCACCACCTCGCACACTCACACACTCACACACTCACACACTCACACACTCACACACTCACACACTCACACACTCACCATCGCCCCGTCCTCCGTCCTCCGTCCTCCGTCCTTCGTCCTCCGTCCGCGCCCCGCGCCCGTTTCTCCGCTGCTATGATCCCGTTGTCGGATAACGACCGGGAGACGCTTCTCTCCGTGGCGCGGATGACGCTGCAGACGTTTGTAAAAACCCGGCGGCTGCCGGATATCGAGCTTTCGTCGTCGGGAGTGCGCCAGCGCGCCGGTGTCTACGTGACCCTCACAACGCTCGGCCGGTTGCGCGGGAGTGTTGGGGCGCTGGAGGAGACTCAACCGCTTTACAGGGCGGTTATGGAAGATACAGCGCTGGCGGCTGAACGTGACGCCGAGATACCCATTGGCGCCCACGAGCTGCATCACGTCCGCATCCGTATCGACGTGGTAACCGGGCTCGGTCTTCTCCCCTCCCCCGACGAGATCGAGATAGGCTCAACAGGTCTCGCAATCCGGTCGGACCCGGCGATTGTCATTCTCCCCAAGATCGCGGCAAACAGCGGATGGCGGCCAGAGCAGTTTATCGAAGCCATCTGCAGCGAAGCCGGTCTGCCGGCCAACGCATGGCGGCTGGGCGCGCCCGTATACCGGTTCGCCGTCGACAGCTTCGCCGAGGAAGATTAGGGGCGGCGCGTACGCCGCCCCAACCAGCAACCCCTACTGATTGCCTCCGGAATTGACGACAACCTTGACGTTATCCGGCGCGACAACGGCGCAGACCACCTGGTGCGCGTAAACGTCGCCCGGGTGGCCGGCCGGCTGGGCGATCGCCGCGGTCACCTGGCTTCCGTCCTGCTTCAGATCATAGCGGAGGCGCTTCGCGAATTCCCGCGCTCGTGCCGTGTTAGCCGCAATGACAAACTTGCCGGTTACGACATACACTTCGGGACCCGGATTGGGGATAATGCGGACGTCGCCCCTCCGGCTCCGCACCGTTACCTGCGTGATGGGGCTCTTCTCGGAGCTGACCTCTTCATGCTCGATGAAG
>DASRZA010000065.1:0-11987 GCA_035686845.1 Armatimonadota bacterium
ACGGACATCAAACCGCGGAACATTCACAGGAATTCGGCCGAAAAAGTGACCTTCCTGCTTTTGTCGGCGACCGCTCCGAATAAGATCGAGGTGCTGATCGGGCCGGCGGCCGACAAACCGCCGTTGCGACAGTTTTCAGGAGGGCGGCGCTCTTTATGAACGCGAGCAACCCCAGAAACGCCGGCGTACAGCCGTTAATCTGGCAAAAATCGACCCTACGCTCGCTCGCGCTCGTGCTCACATATTCGCTCGCCGCAATGCCGGCCGGGGCATCCCGCGGGGTGCGGCGATCAGTGCCTGCTTTCGCCAATCTGGTCGGTGTTACTGTGGGCGTCGACACGATCGACTCCGCGGAGAAGACAATTGGGTTTGGCAAGCCGTATTCTGGCGCTCATCCCCAGGGAGCGCGGGTCTGGCGCTTCAGAGGATCGGGTTGGGTATTGTATATCAAATGATCATCGAACCTTGGTTTCAGGAAACCGTTGTCGACCAGAAGCCCGGCTTTTGGCCGAGCGCCGCACGCTCGCTCCTAATCCCTCTTTCCTACTTGTACGGCGCCTTCATCGAAGCCTACAAACTGCTCTTCAGGGTCGGCGTTCTCAAAAGAGTTAATCTGCCCTGCCGGGTCGTCTCCATAGGAAACTTAACCATGGGAGGGGTCGGGAAGACGGTCGCGACGCAAGCGATCGCCCGGGCGCTTACCGGCGCCGGTTATCGATGCGTGATCCTATCTTATGGATTCCGTGCGAAGCGCCGGGCGGAATACGCTGTCGTTTCCGATTACGAAGCCGTGCGAATTTCGGCGGATGAAGCGGGCGATGAGGCCGCGCTGCTCGCTCAGTCGCTGCCGGGCGTTCCTGTGGTCATTGGAAAACGCCGGGGGATTTCCGGCGCCGCCGCCGTCCGGCTCTTCCGGCCCGATTATATCCTGTTGGACGACGGCTTTCAGCACTGGCGTCTTCATCGCGACGTCGATCTAGTTCTGCTGGACGCGCGTGCTCCGTTTGGAAATGGCCGCGTTTTTCCTGCCGGGCTGCTGCGGGAGTACCCCGCAGCGCTCTCCCGCGCATCGGCTTGCGTGCTGACCCGGAGCGACCGGGCTTCGGAAGAAGATCGCCGCCGCGCGAGGGAGACGATCACTGCGCTAGCGCCCGGGAAACCCGTATACACGACCTCTCACCGTACCGGCGCATGGATGCAGATCGCGCCCCATAATGGTAGTGTCCGCACAGAGAAATCGGCGCCTCACGCCGCGTGGTCTCCATCAATGGGACCAATCTTCGTGGTTTCGGCCATCGGGCAGAATGAGGCGTTCGAGGAGGACGTGCGACGGTCAGGCGCGACGATGGGCGGAGTCCGCGCCTTCCCAGATCACCATCGATATTCAACCGACGATGTCGCTGCGATCACGCGCGACGCCGGGAGATGCGCCGCGGTCGTCACAACCGAGAAGGACGCGGTCAAGCTGGCGCCGTTGTGGCCGGGCGAGCCGCCGCTCGTGGTAGTGCCGGTTGACTTGGTCGGCGTCGAGCCGGAAGAATGGCTCAAGCTCTGCGGCGCAAAGACATGACGCCCGCAGGAATCAGTGGCGCTGGCGTCCCCGCCAGTGTACCGGACCGAGCGCGCGTCAAGCTGATCGAGATAACGGATTGAGTGGAGACTTAAGATGTTCCTGATAGTGGGGGATCAGTATAATTTCGAGTATATCGGCGCCGTTCCCGTGGCATGTCCCGAATGCCGCCGGTCGCCCGCGAGTCTCTTCCTGGCTCGCAAAAAGCTGACCCTCTACTACATCCCAACATTCAGTCTTGGCGCCAACTTTGTCCTTCGCTGTCGTAATTGCGGCAAGCAGTGGGAGGTGGATCGCGAAATCGGCGAGCGGCTGCAAGCCCAGGCGACCCGCGACAACCCCGGATCAGCCACCCAGGTTAAGCCCGGCCCCAGCTCCCGGACGCCGCCCGCGACCGGCGGTTCATCGCCTGCCGGTTCCGCCAGCGTAAAATGCCGTAAATGCTCCGCCAACGTTCCCATCGCCGCACGCTTTTGCCAGGAGTGCGGCGAACCGGTCGTCGCACGCTCCTCACGCGTCTGCCCCTCTTGCGGCAGCCGGCAGGATAGCGGACGGTATTGCAGCCGGTGCGGCGCAGAGCTGCAAGCTTAACGCCGCATCCCCGAAACGGGAAGAGGGGCCTGTAACTCCGGCGTTTCACCGTCTCACACACTCACCGTCTCACACACTCACCCTCTCACCCTCTCACCCTCTCACACACTCACCCTCTCACCCTCTCACACACTCACCATCCTCCGTCCTCCGTCCTTCGTCCTCCGTCCTTCGTCCGCGCGTGCAGGACATCGCGCCTATCTGGCGAACTATACGTTCAGAAGCAGGGAAGCGGCGCGTCCGAGTCCCCGGTTATGAGAAAGACAGGATCCTCAATTGGCGCCTCTGACGGCTCTGGCTCGCGGCGCACTCGCAGCCATTCTCTTCGCTACCGCAATCTGTCCGGCGATGGCTCAATCTCCCACTCAAGAAACACTTCCTAACGGCGTGACACTGATCCTGAGCCCGAACACCCGCTCTAACGTCGTCGGGATGGAAATCGTGAGCCGGGTGGGAACACGCTACGAAGAACCGGAGGAGGCCGGATTAGCCGCTCTCACTCTCAGGGTGGTGATGGACGGAGCGGGTTCTCAAACCGGCGCGACACTGTCAGAATGGTTCGAGGATCGCGGCGCCACGGTCGAGGCGCGTACACATCCTGACTATTCTGAAATCGGCTCAGACGTCATGGCGTCGGATTTTCCCAAAATGGCGCATCTCTTAGCCGACCTCGCCACCCACGCTTCGCTCAGTCTCGGGAGCTTCCAATCCGAGCAGCGCTCTACGGTTCAACTATTGCAAAGCGAGGGAAATGATGATGAAGCTGCGACTTATCGATCATTGAGGACATTGCTCGCCGATGGTACGGCGTACGGCCGATCAGAAACGGGCCTGGCGTCCACCGTCTCGAAGCTTACACCCCACGACGTGCATGCTTTCTACGAGAAAATGTTTGCGCCTGACGAGTTGATCGTCGCCGTCTCCGGCCGGTTCGACGCCAGCGACGGGGCTCGCCTGCTTCGATCGCTGTTCGGCGCGATTCCCGCGCAGCCGGCGGCGCCTGCGGCGCCGGCGCTCAAGACGGTAGTGGTAGAACCGTCCTCAATGGTGCTCGCAGGCACGGGGGATGCGGCGTGGATTATGGTAGGCTATCTCACTCCCGGGGTGAAAAGTCCGGATTACCCTGCGCTGGCGGTGCTCAATGCGCTTCTCGGGGGATCCAGCTCGGGATCGATAACGTCGCTCTTCCGAGATCAGAATGGCGTCTATGATTCCGGCAGCTTCATTCAGCCGTTCGCCGATCAAACCCATATCGTGGGATACGTGCGGGCGGATCCACTGCTGTGGGATCAGGATCAGCAGAAGCTCCAGCCGCTCGTAGACCAGTACCAGAAGCAGCTTCTCGGCGCCTTCGAGGCGATTCGTGACCACGGAGTAACTGAGGAACAGGTAGAGGTAGCGCGGGCTTACGTCGCCGGGCAGTATCTGCAAGCGCGGGAGCATAATCGCGGCTATGCCGGCTATCTTGGTTGGTACGACGCAATTGGACTTGGACCGGGCTTCGACAGCCGTTTTCTCGACGAAGTCCGGAAGGTAACACCCGATCAGATCGCGCGAATCGCGCGAACCTGCTTCGCGGCCGGATTGGGCGCGACCGTTGTAATGCTGCCGCGAGCCCAATCTGATGAGGGTCCGTGAAAGAGTTTACCGTGTGTGAGGGTATCCGTTGTGTCATCGTGTCAATGAGAGTCGTCAAGGCTCAGGGGAATCCTAATGAAGAACTCGTTCTATGTGGCGGCCGCCGCCGTTCTCTCCGGTCTCTGTTTGCTGAGACCCGTTCATGCCCAGAATGCGCCCGCGGCGCCTCCGGACCAGGCGGCGCCTGCGGCAGCCCCGGCATTCGATCCGGCAAAGTTGGTTCCGGGATCCTCGCTCTTCTATATCCACCTGAATGAAGACGCCATTCTTAACTGGATCGCGGAAATGAAGACCACGACTCTGGGTAAGGATGTCCAGGCGATGATCGCCGCGCAGCAGGCTAAGAATCCGATGGCGAAGAATTTGGGGATGGCGATGGCACTGACCAAGGGATTTGCCCACGAAGCCGGATTCGGAATGATGCCGCCCACGGACCCGGCGGCCAAAACTCCCCCCGAGATGGTCGCGGTGATCCCCATCGTTAGCATGAACAACGTACAACCCGAGGTTGCCCTCGTGACCCGCATGATGGCCGGCAATGGCCAGGTGACCTGGAAAACCGAGCCCGAAGGAGATTACACGGTCCACGTCGCAACCGGCCAACAGAAACCGGGTCAAACTGAGCCCGCCTATGCTCTGCTCCCCGACGCGCTTGTAGTTGGGAGCGACGCGCAAATGGTTCACAACTCACTCAAGCTGGTTGCAAACCCTGTTGATTCCATGGCCAGCTCCACACAACTGCAGGCCCTCGCTCCCGAAATCGACCAGACGCAGGCGCTCTGGGGGTTTTTGAATACCGCGGCGTACATAAACACTGTCAGCGCTCTCTCAGGTGGTAAAGGACCTAATCCGCTGACGCTTCCAAGCTTTAAGAACTTAATGGCGGCGTATCGTGGGGAAGCTTTCTCGCTCGCGCTCAAACCCGATCGGCTGGAGATTCAGGCGGCATTAGGAGTCGATCCCAATAGCACTCTTGGAAAGCTGGCCCCCACGCTACAGCCTACACCGCTCAAGGCGCCGGATCTGGCGTTCGAGCAGTCGGTCGCGTTCTTCGATATCCCGAATGTACCCGCGCTAGCCCCGGTCTTTAACGACGTTTACAAACCGATCGTAGCCGACATGCAAAAGATGGCCGGCGCCCAGGCCAACAACCCGCAGATCGGCGACATGATGAACAACGTCTTCGATCTCATCTCAGGCATCTTCAACAATAGCGGGAACGAGATCGCGATTGACGTTGGCCCACTCACCCCGGGTATGACGATGCCAAGGGCGCTGCTGATGATCCAGAATAGCGATAAGCCCGGCCTTCAAACGGCGATGGACAAGGTCCTGAATGGCATCCAGGCTCTTACCGGCCAGAAATGGTTTCCTACAACCGTTCTGGATACCACTATACAGATTCTGGGCCCGGCCGGAAGTCCGCTTCGCCCCGCTTTCGGCAAGGCCGGAGGTTTCGACATTCTTGGGCTCGACGAGGCCGCCATCAAAACGCCGATCTATCTCGCCGCCGGCAAAGGCGGCGGCCGGTCGCTCTCCGCAAACCCCGAATATCAGCATGTCACGCAGCTGCTCGGTACGCAGGCGATCGGGAGTAACTTCATCAACCTGCATGACATCGCGCAATTTGTGATGGCATTGGCGCCCGAAGCCGACATCGCGAAGGCGAGACAACAGCCCGGGTCACAGATCGGATTCGAGCTCCTCAACGATCTCCGTTCGATTGGCGGCGCTTACCTTCCGTCGACCTCCGGCTTCAAATCAAAAGGGATCATCACCTTCGACCCGAATGCGGCGGCCCCGGCGCAATGATCAACAGCTTGGTTCGCGGCGACGGATATAACCGGCGCCGCGATCAGTCAATCCGATCGGGGGGAGCAGGACGGGACCCTGTTCCGATCCCCATTCCTCTGCGCCCATTTACTCAATGAAGGGATTCTCGTGTTACGTCTGATACATCCACGACCCGGCTCGGCCCCACGGCAAACGGGGGTAGTTCTGGCGAGCCTGCCGGCGGCGCTCGCCCTGGTTATGAGCTTCGCGCCCGCTGTCGCTCAGCCGAAAGGCGTGCCGCTGCCAAACGTGGGCGACCCTGCGTTCCGCACAAAATCGGGTTTGCAGCCGGGAACGAACCTGCTTTTCAACGGCTGGGGCATCTCGCCTGCGGGTAATTCGGTTTCCATCAGCGATATGCCCCTGAAAATGGCTATCTCGCCCGATGGCCGGACTCTTGCGGCTGTGAGCGGAGGCTACAACAACACCGGTCTCACTCTCATCGATCTCGCCGGTAAAAAGGTCACTCAGTTTTTCCCGATCCCGCGTGTGTGGAACGGTTTGGTGTTCAGCGCCGATGGCAAGCGCATTTTCGTATCCGGGAGCAACTCCGGCAAGATTTACCCGTTCGATTTTGCGGACGGTAAGGCCGTGCCGGCTCCCGCCATCCGCCCGGCCAATGATGCTCCCGGCGCTTTTCTGGCGGGTATGGCCGTGGTCCCGGGGCGCGGGATCTACGTCTGCGATGAGGCTCACAACGCCGTCTGGGCGCTTGATCCCACGACGCTCAAACGAACAGCCTCGATTCCCGTGGGCGATCATCCGCATTCGTGTGTACTCGGCGCCGATGGAACCCACCTCTACGTATCCAACTGGGGCAGTCGCACGGTGAGCGTGGTGGATACGGTGACCAACAAGCACGTGCGCGACTTCGGCGTGGGACTTCGCCCCAACGACATGGCCCTGGCGCCCGACGGCCGGCTGTTCGTCGCCTGTTCCGGGGATAACACGGTGCATGTCATCCAGACCCGCACGGTCGAAAAACCGCAGCCCGGCGCCAGCCCGACACGCCCACCGGCCGAGGGAGTACGAGAGATTCTCTCCACCTCGCTCTATCCGGCGTCACCCGAAGGAAGCACCCCCGATGGAGTCGCGGTGGCGCCCGATGGCAAGACCCTCTATGTTGTGAACGCCGACAATAATGACGTGTTAGTGGCAGACATCTCCGACCGGGCCGAAACTCGCGTTGAAGGCTTTATCCCGGTGGGCTGGTATCCCACTGCCGTAACCGTCTCTCCAGATGGCGGCACGCTGCTAGTAGCCAATGGTAAAGGCCTCCACTCCACGCCCAACGCTTCGGCAGAGCAAAGCCGGGCGGCGGCGCATCATCCCCATCCAAAATTCACGTATATTGCGAAGCTGTTGCAGGGATCTGTTTCGTTCATAAGGCCTCCGACCGCCGATGAGCTGGCGTCCGACACCGACCAGGTCAAGCGCAACTCGCCCTACACGCCCCAAACTCTGCGCCGGGCGGCTATCACCAGCGATGGCGTAATTCCCGATCGTCCCGGCGATCCGTGCCCGATCAAGTACGTGCTCTACATCATTCTGGAGAATCGAACCTACGACCAGGTATATGGCGATTTCAAGGATGCGAACGGAAAAGCGGCCGGGAACGGCGCTCCCTCTCTGGTGATGTATGGGGAGCCGGTGACACCGAACCGTCATCAACTTGCCCGCGATTATACGCTTCTCGACAATCTTTACGTCAACGGAGAGGTGAGCGTGGACGGGCATAGCTGGTGCGACGCCGCCATCGCCACGGAGTTTAACGAGCGCCGCTGGATCATGTCGTATTCCGGGCACGGCGAACTGCCGGGAAACGAGGAGATGGAAACCCCCGAGGCCGGCTACCTCTGGGATCAGTGCAGGCGGTATGGCGTCAGCTTCAAATGCTATGGCGAAGGGAGCGGGAAAGTCCCCAACACCAATCGCGGCACGTGGCCGAAGGGACGCGACATGAACCGCGTGAGTGGCTGGATCAAGGATCTTCATGCCGCTGAAGCCGGCGGCGATCTACCGCAGTTTATGATTATGTCACTTGGCGAAGATCATACCGTGGGAGCGAAACCTGGCGGCCACACTCCCGACGCCTGCGTTGGAAGCAATGACGTTGGCATCGGCAAGATTGTCGCCGCCGCCAGCCGGAGCAAGTTCTGGCCGCAAATGGCTATCTTCGCTATTGAAGACGACGCTCAGAACGGTCCGGACCACGTCGACGCCCATCGCACCGCCGGTCTGGTGATCAGCCCCTACGTCAAGCGCGGGTTTGTAGACGACACCTTCTACACCACGGCGAGCATGGTTCGCACGATAGAGCTGATACTCGGGCTGCCGCCGATGACCCAGTACGACGCCGGCGCCACGCCAATGTTTAATACTTTCACCAGGACCCCTCTCGAAACGCCCTATCAGCTCAGGATGCCAACGATCAATCTGAACGCCGTCAACCCTCCAAAGGGCCCCGGGGCCATCGCGTCAGCGGCCATGGATTTCAGCGATTATGACCGGGCGCCGGCCGACCAGTTAAATCGGATACTCTGGCGCCTCGCGAAGGGACCCGGCGTTCCCTACCCCACACCCGTGCATGGCGCGCTCTTCAGTGCGCCCTGATCAGCCCGCAGTCTCTTCTTTACGCAGCGATAGATTGGCCGTTCCACGCAGGCGGTCAATCTATCGCCTGCTGCTTGTGGGAGTGATTCTGCTGGGGCTCGGCTCGCGGCGTTACTCTTACCTGCTCCCGCATCTTCTCAAGAAGAATGCCGGAGACGCGCTTTGGGCGCTCGCCGTATTCCTCGTGCTCGCGATTCTCTTACCGCGCCCTGGCGCGATCCAACTTGCAGCGATGGCGTTCGCGATCTCAATCTTCGACGAGTTCAGCCAACTCTATCACACACCCTGGCTCGACGGGATCCGGGGCACGTTCGTGGGACATCTGTTCCTGGGATCCGGCTTCTCATGGTCCGATATCGGGTGCTACGCGGTCGGGTCTGCTATCGGTATTCTGCTGGAAATCAGCCTGGCCCTGTCCGCACGGCGCTGCAGGTCCGCGATCCTCAACCCACCTGGTCGTAAACCACCTTGCTGATGACGCTCCCAACGATACCGAGAGACTGGGCGCTGCACTTGTCGGGAGTGTCCTGCAGCGTGTGCCAGTACTGGTGCTGTGGGTCGTCGTAGTCAAAGTCAATACAGTCGACTGTCGGGATACCCACATTTAATAGCGGCAGGTGATCATCTTCAATCGTATACTTCGGCTGCGCGACGAAAACACCGCCATAACCCAACGCCGCGGCCGCGCCCCAGACCTTTTGCACAATCGCCGGCGCCTGGGCCACACTGTTTGTCTCTTCGAAGATGTCGAGCTGTTTATCGCCAATCATGTCAAGTAGAATCCCATAAGTTGGTTTCAAGGACGCCCCCGTCTTCGGATCGGTAAGATGCTGGGCGAAGTACTTCGAACCGAGGTACATCTCGTCATAATCGCCCGGTACGGGAGCAAAATCCTCGGCGTCGAAGAAGACGAATTCAACGCCCACTGATGGCCGGTTGGCGTGGAATACCCGCGCAAGCTCCAGCAGAACCGCGGTTTCGGACGCGCCGTCGTTCGCCCCCAAAATCGGCTTCGACCGGTTGCTAAGTACCGGGTCCTGATCCGCGTACGTCCTCGTATCCCAGTGGGCGGCCAGCAGTACCTGCGTCTTCGCCGATGGGTTGATGCGGCCGATGATGTTGGTCACCGTAAATGTCTGGCCGCTCTTTCGGCTGGTATAGCTAAACGACTGAAGGCTTGGCGCGGCGTCCACATTCGGCGTGAGCTGCTGCACAATCCAGTTCAAACATTTCGTGTGCGCGTCCGTTCCGTTCGGCCGCGGGCCGAAATCGCACTGCGCCTGAAGCAAAGTGAACGCCCGCGTGCCATCAAACGTAACCGTCGCGGGCGCTGTTCCCCCCGCGGGCGTATCCGTGGCGGCCGCCGGATCGCCACTGCTCGCTGACGGAGCGCCGCAGCCTGCGCAGATCATCACGGCGCAAACAGAGACCACCGCCAAAATCTTCATGGATATCATACGAATGAGCCTCGTGGGAGTTGATTCACGACTGGGTGTCGACTCCAGGATGGGGGCAAAGGAGCTACTGACCGCGAGCGAGCCGGTCGGATAGGAACGCAGGAAGCTCCGCATCCAACATCTTGCTCTGTACGGCGGCGATATCATATTCTACCCGAAAGAACTCGACGGCGCGACATTCAAGATCCAGAATGCCGAACGCCGCCCGTGGGTCGCCATCGCGAGGCTGTCCTACGCTGCCGCAATTGATGATGTAACGATACCCCGTCTTCAGCGCCAGAGTGGCCCGGCTGTGAAAGAGTTCCTCGTCGCAGGCGCCATCACCTTCCACCGAAGTAAAGCCATGGCAGAGATGACTGTGCCCTATAAACAACGCCTGAGTTGTCAGGAGCTTAAAGTTGACACGCGCATCAAACCGGTTCAAGATATAATCCCGCGGCGGATCGGTGAGCGACCCATGCGCGAATGTAACGTTCCAATCGGGGCGAACAGAGGTCTCCGGCAAGCTCTCTAAAAATGACCGGGTTTCATTTGAAATAGCGGCCCGCGTCCATTCCGCCGCGGCTCTCGCGTAGGGATTGAACCAGCGTACATCCAGGCGACCAATGGCAGCCAGGTCATGATTTCCGATAAGGACCGTGTCACAGAGCTGTCTTACCCGTGCCGCGCACTCGTTCGGCTGTGGGCCGTACCCGACGGTATCCCCGAGGCACACCCATCCAGCCACTCCGCGGGCCGCCGCCGCTGCTCGCTCCACGGCCTCCAGAGCATCCAGATTCGCATGGATGTCGGAGATAATGCCCAACCGCATGTACACTCCTTGTCTATGCCAGCGCCGGTGCGCTGACGCCGGCTTTAACCGACGATCCGGCCCGAAGTCGGCGTGATCGTCGGATGCGCGTTGAGATACGCGGTCAGGGCGCCGCCCAGCGTTTGGCCAATGTCACGAGAGGGCGTCGAGGCAGGCCAGACCAGAAAATAACCGTTTGTGCCGCGTGCCAGCGCCCGGGTAACTGCGACACTATATTGCGCGCCCATGTCAAGCGGCTTCCCATCCACCCTGACGCCGCTGGCGTGGGGCCTGCCCGATCCGGCCGCGTTCACGTCGAACGTGACGCCCGCAACCTGCAAAAAGCCCGGGCTCGGCTGCGGCAAGTTTGAGACACTGCGGTCCAGCGCCCGGGCTAAGACCTTGCCGGACAGCGTGATAATAGCCAGCGGATCGCGGGCGTCGCTGAGCGCGTTCTGAAACTGGCTTACCTTCACAACTCCCTTGGGAAGATCCATCTCCCGCAGCGCCTCCGAATCCAGCAGCGCGACCTGTGCGCCGGTTGCGGTCCGCATCGCATCCGCGACGAGATCGCCCAGGCTCGACTCCCCGACTCCCGAACCCGCCGAGCTAAACGCATTGTTCAAACGCACCGTGGGCTCCGCCGGCGCCGCTAATAGTGGCAGCGCGATAAGCCCTACCGCGGCAACCCCGAGCAGCGTCAGCCAGTAACCTTTCTTTCTGATCGTCGCTCTCGCCATATTAGTTTCCTTTATGCCGGCGCCGGTTGACGCATTTCATCAACCCGCCGACGTTACCTGATCATTAGATGCCGCCGAGCCGCCAACGTTCCGCTTCCACCTCAAATAGGACTCAATGAATGAGTCAATATCACCGTCCATCACCGCTTGAATATTGCCGGTTTCCGCGCCGGAGCGAAGGTCTTTGACCATCTGATAGGGCTGAAACACGTAGTTCCGGATCTGGCTTCCCCACTCGTTTGGCCTCACCACACCCCGCTGCGCGTCAATCTCCTCCAGCCGTTTCCGTTGTTCCAACTCGAAGAGCCGGGCCTGCAGCACCTTCAGCGCAACCGCCTTATTCTGCGCCAGAGAACGCTCATTCTGACACGTCACGATCAGGCCGCTCGGCATGTGCGTAATTCGGACCGCAGTCTCGTTCTTCTGCACGTTTTGGCCGCCGGCGCCGCTGGATCGAAACGTATCCAGCCGGATGTCATCCGGATTGATCTCCACTTCCTGGGCAGCTTCAACCTCCGGAACCACGTCCACCGCCGCAAACGAAGTGTGCCGTCGCTTGTTGGCGTCGAAGGGCGAAATCCGCACCAATCGATGCACCCCCGCTTCGCCGCGGAGCAAGCCGTAGATATTCTTGCCCGAGATCGTCACGGTTGCGCTCTTAATCCCGGCGACGTCACCCGGCTGCTCATCGAGAATCTCAACCTTGTACCGTTTCTCTTCAGCCCAGCGTAAATACATCCGCAGCAGCATCGAAG
>DASRZA010000066.1:0-4879 GCA_035686845.1 Armatimonadota bacterium
CCTCGCGGCCGAGCGCCCTTACGATGAAACCTTCCGTGATGTCCACCGATTCCAGGCGCCCGTCGGCATATTCAGCAACCCTCTGCCCCACCGCAGCCAGCCCCAGGCTCTGCACGACGTGCGGCGGCACGACACACCGCATGGCTCCAGTGTCCACCAGGGCATCCGCTTGATAAGTGCGTACCTGATCCGGCCGCAGTAGTCCGCGGCGCACCAGTCCTTCGTCGATAGCGTTCCGTAACTGCACGCCCACTCGAACCTCGCCCATCTCACTACCTCCACGTTACCGTGTGCTCCCCGTGCTCCGCACGGCCGGCGGCCACTCCGAATCGGGCCCTTCCAGCTGGGATCCGGTCGATTTCGTGCTGATATCATGTTACCTCGATACAAGAGTCGCGTCAAGAAGCTGCCGCAGTTGTTCCAGAAGACACCTCGCCTGCTGGAACTGGTCCTTCAGCTCGCGACTGATCCCGGGATAGTCGTCCTCACAGTCAGCTCTCATCCGGCGCCATTCCAATGTGTTGGAGCGCATGGCGATCCGGCCGCGCTCATCGGGGGTTCTGTCCGGGATTGGATCGACTTCGGTTGGCGTTCCAGACCGCTCGGTGCTGATCACCAGTGAATCGGACACCGTTCAACTCCAGCCGGCGGCGAGCGGTGATATCGAGAGCGCGACGATGAACGCGCACGCTCACCCTTTCATCGCTCCGAGAGCCTCCCGGAACGCAGTCGTGCTGTCGACGCTCGACCGGGTAATTCCGGTCAATGTTAGAAGAGCCCATACTGTTTATCGGCCAAACGCCCACGCGACCATCAACGGAAACTCTGCTCGCCACATCGCGTCGTCGTGCCCCGCGGCTCTCTCTTTCAGCACGACGTCCGCCCCTGCATCACGAAGCGCGTCCGCCCACCGAGCTGCATTCTCGAGGAAGAATGGTTCCAGCGTACCGGCAACCAGGTACGTGCGCGGTAACGGACTCGGCATCACCTCGGGCGGCCGATACCCCCCGCCGGGCGAGGCTGAGAAGATGGCGCCGTAGAGGTCGGGGTGTCGAAGCCCAGTGGCGAGCGCAAGCTCTCCACCTGCTGAAACGCCACACACCGCCGTACGGTCGGCGGACAGAATTACCCCGAACCGCGACCGCACCCAGGCGCCAACCTCCTCGACGAAAAACCTTTCGTGCGCAGCAAACCGTTCCGGGTCGAACTTCGGCGAATACTCGTGGAGCCGCTGCGTCTCGTCGGCCACACGGTGCACGCCAACGATCATAGTAGGGGGCAGATCCGCTGCTTCAAGCATTCCACCCCATTGCGAGATCATCTGGCCGTCACCAGCGAATACGATCGCCTCGGGTGGATCTGGAGGGACGTACACGGTGACCTGCCGACCATTATCATAGTCGAACGACTCGGTAACAATTTCGCCCGCGCTCGGACCGTCTCTCACTCTCGAGCCTCCTCTCAGTTCATGGCGACACACACCGGCCGCCTAATAACATATTAGGCTATTCGGACGGCGCGATTGATAGATTATTTGTGGATGCGAACGTTGACTTTATTGGCGTCCCGGATGGTAATCACGTTCACCCTCGCATCGTGATAGGATGCGCGAGCGACGGCGGGTTGGCAGGCCCCACGAATCCGCCGCGGAGCAACGCGTGCGGCGTTTGGACCCATGGAGAAGGACGGCCCGGTGCGCGGAATGCGGTGTCGAGACGCAGAGGAGCGGGGTATTTCTGGGCGCCGGCTTCGCCATCAAGGCGGTGGGCCGCAGACCGGGTTCGGGGCGTTGACCGGCAACCCCGGGGGGTCTCAGGACCCGATCACGTCTGAACTGGAATGTGGTATCCTGTGGGAGAGTCGAATCTGGGGACGAATAGGAGTCTTCATTTCACACTATCCCCAGCCACCAATCATTCGGACCGCTGCGAATATCGTCCGAGTTAGTTAGCATTGTCCCAGCGGCCAGGCGTTCGGAGGAGAATCTTTATGCTGCGGGTCGAAGATTTCGTAGAATCTGGCCTTTATGAAAGTTCTGAGGAGGTTATCCGCGATGCGTTGCGTTCGTTGGCTCAAGCGCATCCGGGGCACCGGTTCAACATTGCTGCGGCCAGGTACGAGCGGGGCGAGATCAGCGTGACCAAAGCAGGCCGATTGGCCGGCGTTAGCGCCGAGCAGAAGCCGGATGGGCCGCGTGGTAGATCCTGGACGGTGCGACCATCAATCAGTCTCGATCTGTATCCGTATTGAATCTCAGCAAAATATCCAGCACGCGGTTGAGTTCCCGAAGTAGTATGCGATGCTCGTCAAGCAGCGCCGCGTGCTGGCGCTGCGTCTGTCCTAGCAACTCGAGCACATTCCGGAATTCGGTGAGAAGGCGGCGCTCGTCAGCGACTCGCCTTCGGAGTAGTCGATGCTCGACGAGTGCCACTCGGTTCAGCCGCAGTTGCCTGATCGTGAATGCTCCCGATGGCGTGATGCCAAGTAGAGTGCCGTCTGCGATCTCCACCAGATGCGCATCCGCTGCCTCCACCCGCGGGTTCCAGAGCTGAGGCCCTTCCACACCGTCCGGCCAATAATCGGCCTTATACTCATTACACCGATGACAGCAGTACAGCAGATTGTCGAGACTATCGGCGCCGCTGCGGGTGCGCGGGTGGAAATGGTCGATCGTCAGTTCTCCGCCCGCATCAGTCTCTGAGATGCCGCAGAACTCACAGGCGAATCCAGCTCGCGCTCGCACTTGCTGGCGCATCGCCAGTGTGATGGTCATGCGGCAGCTTGAGAGGCGGTCGTTTGCCGTAAGCGTTCCCGGAGTTCCGCCAGTTCCCGACGTAGCGTCTCATTCTCGTGACTGAGTGTCTGAACTTGCTCCGCAGCGGTTGTTAGCCGTGATAAAGCCGCGTCGACCTCCCTTCTCAGCGTCTCCAGTTCCAGAGTTGACTGCGGCGCCGAAGCTGCCAGCATCCTGGCTTCATCGTCGTCGTTTCGTCGGTACCAGGCGTCCAACTCTGCCTGCTCCTCCACGGTCAGAGGAAGTCCACGCGCGGCTCGAGTGTGAAGTTCGCGAGCATGATCCGTCATCATTCCTCCGTTAAATTCTCATTCATTGCGCCGGAGCGATCATGTGATGGATATGAAACTTTTCAATCGGCGGCGAGTTTATCACTCCCGTAGTTTAGCATATACTCGGGTGACGGGTGACGTGACGGTGATGGTTGACGTACGCGCAGTCGCTATCAAAACGCCCACCACCGCCTGCGCGGCTGGCGCAGCGGATCCACACAGCGGTTAAGCTTGCGCGGGGCTATCCCTTGCCGTCACCCACAATTCTTGGTAAGCTGTTGATGAGAGGAACTGCCACGAATCCGCGGTGCAGTCGTTGGGTCCGAATACCTGGACAGATAGGGGTGGCTTTTGTGCGGCTGAACCTGCCGATCATGGACCAACTGACAAACTGTAAGCGCATCTTGATCGCGGGGATGGGCGGTGGTCTCGATGTCTTCTGCGGTTTGCCGCTCTATTTCGAACTGCGAGACCGCGGCTACACCGTTTACCTGGGCAATCTCAGCTTCTCCGAAACCGCGCTCCGCCGTCTGAAAGACGCTCGCCGGCTTGCTGCCAACCTCTATGGCGTCTGCGCCTATCACACCGGCCGTTTCCCCTCCTTTCCAGAAATACATCTGGCACGGTGGATGCGGGACGTCCGCGCGGAGGACATTACCATCTGGTGTTTCATCAACGCTGGCCTGGGATCGCTGCTTGAAGGTTATAGGGCGTTGGTGCGGGAGCTGTCGGTGGATGCGATCATCCTTGTGGACGGCGGTATGGACAGCCTCTCCCGCGGCGATGAGCCGGAAATGGGGAGTGTACTGGAGGACGCGCTGTCGCTGGCGGCAGTCAGGGAACTGCAAGAAGTACCGGTGCGTTTGACGTGCTGCTCCGGATTCGGCATCGAACGGGAGGTCTCCCACGCGCACATTCTTGAGAACATTGCTGCCCTCACGGCCGACCGCGCGTTCCTGGGCGCCTGCTCCCTGGCGCCCCAGATGCACGCGTTCCAGCAGTATGAGCAGGCCCTGCTGTACGTACAGAGGCAGCGCTTCCAGCAATGCAGCGTCATCAACTCCTCTATCGTATCCGCCGCGCGCGGCGAATATGGCGACTTCCACCTCACCGAGCGCACCGCAGGCACGAAACTGCATATCTCCCCGCTGATGAGTATACTCTGGTTCTTTGAACTGGCAGGAGTAGCAGAGCGGAACCTGTTCCTCCCGGCGCTGCTCCACACCGCCACCCGGCCGGAAGCCATGGCTGCCCTCTACACCATCCGCAGTCGTGCACAGCTCCGTCCCAACCGCCGCGTCGAGATCTCTTGAACGGCAGACGACCGCGCATTCTGCCAATCACCGGTCATGATGACGATAGTCCGGCGCTTTCGACCTCGTCCAGCGCCCGACGCAGCCGACCAACGCTGTCCTCCTCGTAATCGCTGCGCCGTGCGCCTCGGGGTTCAGGCCCGGCTATATGACGCAGCCGGGCTCTTCTGTCGCCGGCCGTGAGCTTCCTGTCCCAACAGAAATAGAGCGCCTCGTCTTCCGCAAAACGACGTGGCTGCGTGGATCGCCTCCCGACAACTCACAACATAGCAGATAGACCGCGCTCTGGCACGCGCCTCCTTCTGGGAGGGAGTCACCTGATTGAATCGAAATCGATATCGGTGCTGGGCCTGGTTGGCGGCCGCGGCGCCTGCGCATCGGCCCAGGGTAATCGCCCCTCTCCATCGCGTTTTATTGTTATAGGTGGGCCTGGCCACCCTGGGCGCCGGTTACCCCCTCGCGCTGGCCAACCGGAGGGCCGCGCTCGGCGACCGGCCCCG
>DASRZA010000067.1:0-19284 GCA_035686845.1 Armatimonadota bacterium
ACCGGGAGCAAGTCTCCGACGAGCTATACCTACTATGAGCCGAGCGGGCTGATCCACACAATGGTCTCTCCCTTGCCCGGCACTGTTGGCGGCACACAGACGGTGACAACAACGTATAACTGGGATGCGCTGGGTAATCTAACCTCGATAGTGGCGCCGGGCAATAATTCGGCGACGACCATTACGACCACGCTCGGCTACACAACGGATGGAGGATATAACCAGCCCGAGGCGCTCGGTGAGCCGATCACGATTACTGATAACCTCGGCAAAACCAGCCACCGGCGATTTGACAGCCGGGGTAATCAAATCGCCGCTATCGACGCTCTGGGTAACGAAATCGACAGAACGGTCAACCTGGCCGATCAACCGGTCACGGAAACCTACCCGCCAACTATTGCCGGCGGTGGCCGGGCCAGCGTCACCAATACCTACCTCTATACTGGCGGCCCGGTTACCCAGGCGACCGAGTTCGATGAAGGCGGAACTCAGGTTCGGCAGGTGACGGGAACTTACGGCGCGGAGGGCGAGGTCCTTTCGGTGAGCGGGAGCACTGAGCCGGTGAGCTATACGTACGACGCCAACTACCGTCTGAAAAGCCTGTCCGATGGAAACGGTCACCAGACGGCCTATGCATATAATACCGCCGGGTACCTGTCGAGCATTGTCTATCCTAGCGGGGACAGCATTCAGTATAGCCAATATGACAAGAATGGTCAGGTTTTAGTCCGCTTGGATGGCGATGGAGTGAGCACGGACTTCGTCTACTCGGATCCGGAAAGCCGGATCACGAATATTCAGTATCCGGCCACGCCGGTTTTGAACGTCAGCCTGGGTTATGACCAGTACGGCGGTCGCAGCGGGATGACCGATTCGGTTGGCTCAGTGAGCTACGGATATGACGATCTGGGCTTGCTGCTGTCGAAGAGCCGGACCTATACCGGACTGCCGCAGGAAACGATCGGATATGGCTACTATCCCGATGGCAGCCGAGAGACGATGACAACGCCGGCCGGGACGCTCTCGTACGGCTTTGACGCGGACGGCCGGCCAAGCAGTTTGGCGAATCCTTATAGCGAGACGAGCCAGTGGAGCTATTTGGATAACGGTTGGCTCTGGATGCAGAAGCTGGGCAACGGCGCAACGTCATATTACACCTATAACGCCCGGGGTTTCCTGACCCGGCTGCAGAACGAGACAAGCGCGAGTGTCATCCTTTCGGATTTCGGGCAGACCGGCGGAATGCAATATGACAGCCTCGGGAACCGGACGTCCATGCCGTGCAGCGTCACCGGATCGACGGCTGGCACGGGAACCTCAAGCTATACCTACGGTACGCAAGATGAGCTGACGCAGGAGAACTCCAGCCGGAACGGCAGCTACAGCGACAGTTTCGGATATGACCCTGCGTTCAACCCAACCACGTTCAAAGGCGTTACACACAACTTCAACGTTGACAACCAGGACAACCTGATCTCGTATAATGGGAACGGAAATCCCACGTCATACAGCGGGAACAGCACGTCATTCGATCCCGAGAACCGGCTGACGGCGTATGGTAGTCTGCTGACCGCCGGTTATACAGGAGATAATCTGCGGGCATGGAAGCAGACCGCGAGCGGCAGGACCTATTTCCTGTACGACGGGGGGCAGCCCGTTATTGAACTGAACAGTTCCGGCGCTGTATCCGCTGTTAATACGTTCGGCGCGACCGGGTTGCTCTCACGGCACACGTCATCCGGGAGTGTTTTCTATCAATTCGACCCGCAGGGATCCGTCGCGCAGCGGCTGGACGCGAACCAGAATGTACTCTCCACGTTCGTATTCGACGCTTACGGCAAAGAGTTAGCGGGTGGGAGCAACGGAGATCCGTGGGGATACGGAGCGCAGGCAGGCTACTTTACCGACGGAGAGACCGGCCTCATTCTCTGCACCGAGCGCTACTACGACGCCGGCGCTGGTAGATGGCTGAATCGGGACCCGTTTGGCTACCTCGGGGGCATCAACCTTTATTCTTATGTTGCCAACGATCCGCCTACACGGAATGACCCGACAGGTTTCGACTGGCTCGATTGTTGGGTCCGGTGCATTCGCCAACTCGACCCAGTCAATGCCGCTTCCAGGGCCTTGACCGGGAAAAACCTGATGAATCCTACGACGAGGGCTGCGCTGGCATTAGTAGGAGGCACTGTTCCGAAATCGTTGGCGAAGAAACTCGGAGTTCGGGTCATCCGGGGTGGCAAGGACGTTACAACCCTGCCGAGTATCCTGTCGTCGAAGCTCCATCTCGGAGCTCGAAACCCGGTTCGCAGCGTCGGCCGTTTCTTCTCCCCGATCTTTGTGTGGTACGGCGTGACCATGGCCGGGGTGGAGGCCTGGTGTACCGGGGCGTGCGCGGGCAATCCGGGCGCCTATTGAACGGCCGGCGCCCCTTCACCTTGATCGACGGCTGAAACGATCGGACTCTCGCAGGTGGCTTCGTCACTTGAAGCCATTGCGAAAGGAGTTATGCTGAATGGTGGATCGTACCGCGCGCGACAGGGCAGCGGACCTGATCGCCACTTTTGCGAATGGCGCCATCACCAACCGCGAGTTCGAGGACGGCTACCCCATGCGGAGCGGCGACATGGCGGTAAAGCGCATCTTCGACCAGATCTGGTTTTTCTACGACGACGTCCGAACCCACGGACTTACGGGCTCCCACGCCCTCTCTCCAGAGGACCGGAGGATGTTCGACCGCTGCGCACGATTCTTGAGGACAGACCGGGAGTATCCGTGGCCCCATGCGAGCTTCATCAGTTTTTGGGGCTTTGTGAGGTGGCTCCCTCCTTTCAAAGGCTGGCTTCAGCGTCAGACGGAGGAGTTCGCGGCGAAAGGAGATATCGACGTCTGGCCTTTCTTGAGCGCAGCGGATGATCCGGGCGAAAACGGGCACCAGGAGTGAGATCGGGACGATCTCATCTCCCATGATGTTGGTGGAGGATGAAGAGCGCGGCATCACAGATGTTATCCCAGAGGGTCTGGTACGCCTGGTCACGCAGAGTGACCGGCCGGATATCGCGGTTCGAGCATTTACGGGCCTTGAGGAAGCCCGCACGGATTCGGATACTGGTATAATCCGACAACCCATGAGTCCCTACATCCGGACTTCTATCACTATCCATCGATTCTGCCGCGCTGGAACTACATGGATCAATAGAGCATCGTGTTGGATTCTTTTTTTCGTGGGCGGCGGAATGGGCAGACCCAGAAGAAGGAAGAAGTAATCTATGTTAGAAGAACGCGTACTGGATGGTGCTGCTATTGACCACATTCGTCGCACCCTATCCTATGGCAAACGGCTGTCGAACCATCTCCTTACGCTGCCACTGGAGAGCGGGAGCGTGATTGCGTTACTGCCCTCCACGGTAGAGGAGGATGCCGTCCTGGACTTTGAACGCGGCGGCCGCGGTGATTTGGAACTTTCAGCTCCATCGCCGAGCTCAGGCCGGGGCGGCATGTATCCCAAGATGACCGGTGATCTCGAGGGTGTGCTTCCCCGAGCGTACCAGCTCGCAGCCGTTCACCTCACTTCCGGCGGCGATAATTGCGTGATTCTGTAGGATTTTAATGCAGCGCCTGGCGACGGGTGGCTTGCCGCCTATGAAGGCCGGTACTTTACGTACCGAGACGAGGTGTATCATCTCTTAGGGACCGAGGACAATAACGTGAACAGCATTCGGCGGGCGTTTCGCGGTTTCCCAATGTATCCGTTCGTGTGCATCCTGACGTCGCTGCCGGAGCTCCCTGCGCGCAACCGCTCGGAGGTATCGGATGATTTCCTCCGGACAGCGGCGATGAACACAAGTCGCCTCTTGATCGGCGCGTATGATGGTGAAAGCTATCTCACGTGGTTACCACCGTAGCGGTTATTGCTATAGAAGCCTGATATCGGCCGGATAAGCGGGAGGCGATCTGCGTGCATGGGAGCAGACTGTGGCCGGGAGGGCCTACTTCCTGTACGATGGCGGGGCGCGGCGAGCCCCGCAGATCGGAGTAAAATCTCATGAAATCGAATTCTGGAATACACGACCGTACTTCGAGGATGTACCGCGGGAGCACTGTCCGACGCGTGGGAAATGTCGGCCGATGGTTTTTCAGCCGCAAACCATTGGACAGCATTCTGACGCTCGTAATCGTCCTCATATTCACCCTGATCGCCGCGTGTTCGATACAGCGTCTGCTGCGTCGGGCGCCTCGAGCGGGCGCGGCGCATCGGCCCCCAGCAAGATTGTCGGCACGAGAACAGGACCAGATCCGTATCACTGTCTTCAAGTATCTTCTCCGGAAGTACCGTGACTGTGGCGAGGATATCGCATTCGTGTCGGTTTACGGTCCTTCCGGGCTCCGTGATCCTTCGACCGATGTAATGCATGCGTTGGTCTCTCCTGGAATCGTAATTGAGCCCCAGTCCAGCGCCAGGGCGTGGCATAAAGCGATGCTGCGCCGCGATTGACGAGCCCGTTGGTCGGACATCTTGTTCACTGTGGATACCATTCGATGCGCCGACGACAACACGGCCGAGGTGAACGGTCATGTCGGGATGGTGGGCGGGATGTCAAACGATCACGTGAAGCTTCGCGTGGCACGGCAAAACGGGCGCTGGCGCGTTCTGCGGTTCAGGGTGACATACCACGAGCAATACTGACCGACCGGAAGGTGCTCGACGGCCACACGCCGGGATGCGCTCCTATGGTCGCTGCGGGACGCGATTATGACCGGGCGTTACCATGTGTTGAACGCCGCGATGAAGCGCCGGGTCCCGCCAATCCGAACCATCCGGTACGTTCCGCTGTAGCCTCAGGGCTTAGCCCGTGGTAGCGGCCGGCCCGACCCTTACAATTCCGCCTTATGACTCATTCCAGGTGATACCGCAATGAGAATATGCCTTTTAGGACTGTTACTAATTCTGATTGAAGCGTCGTACATCGGCGTTGCTGCAAGGCCGATACACCGCGCCAAAAGTGGTACTCAACATGCAAGGCGTCACATGATACCCGTAGCCTTCCTTCCGGACGAGGGTGGTTATACGTCGCCCGACAGGAAGTACCTGGCTGAGGTGTTTTTCGACTTCGGTGAAGATCGTGCTTTGGATATTTACAAGCTGGAACGGCATGACGGCCGCGTCTACAAGCGGCGGGTATTCAGCGGCCTGCAGAACTTGAACTCGTTCGCATGGATTCGGCGCCGGCCGCACACGCTTGTTGGGTCCACCGGTGGGATTGACTATGGGGTTGGGGTTCTTGCGCTCTGGGACGGCCGCCTGCATGGCAAACCGGAATCCGCCGCGCATCGCCGCGCCTGGATCGGGATGCAGGCGTGGTGGGATCAACGCCTGCTGCGGCTCCGCCGGGCCCGGTATGAAGAAGGCGAGGGCTTCGTGCTTCTGGCCGTTTCCGCGGACGGACACGCGGTCCGGTACGAGCATTTCAGCATCGGCGAGAACTCCCCGGAATACGCCGTGACACACACGATAAGGCTCCCGCCGCGATAGCCGGTTCCGATGGTTCAGCGGCCGGCGGCGCGTAACTGCTCACACTTCGTGAGGTCGGCGCCCGCGCGTCCGAATCGGGAAGCGACAGGAGCGTGAGCCAGACTGCATCAACCCCGGAAGGGGTTTCGCATCACAGGCCTCGAGTTCATTCGGGGCGGATGATGGCCGGGCCGATGACCGAGCAATTCCCTCACACAAACTGTGGCAGTCCCGGCGGCGCATTCTGGCAGGAGTTTTTGGTCGCTCTGCCAAATCATATAAACACGCCGCGGCAAAAGCGCGGCGCGGCTATGTTCCCCCCGTCGTGTCCCTTCGCGGCGGCTTGCAGCCGGCTGAACCATTGAACAGGCGTCGCCGAACCCGACGCAAAAGGACTCTTCATGCGACGGTTTTCTCTCATTCTGGCGGCTTTTCTGGCTCTACCCACCTCAATCTCAGCGGCGGCGGCGCCGTCCCGCTCGGTTCCCGCCAACCTCGTCCAGGCTATTGACCGGGCCCGGAGCAAGGTTTATCCCGCCCTGGTCAACATCTCGGTGGTCGTGCGTTATTTCGACGATGGCCGGGCGCAGCGAACTCTCGCCGGCGGGAGCGGCGTGATCGTGACCCCCGATGGGTACGTGCTCACCAACTTCCACGTCGCAGGCCACACCACGCGGATCACCTGCACGCTACCCACCGGACAGTCGATGGACGCGGCTACCGTCCTGGACGACCCGCTGACCGATCTCAGCGTTTTGAAGCTGCAGCGAACCAGTACGAAGACGCCGCTGCCATTCGCCCGGCTGGGCGACTCGAGTCAGCTCCGGGTTGGGGATTTCGTGCTCGCGATGGGCAATCCGCTGATGCTTTCGTCCTCAATGACGTTCGGAATCGTCTCCAATACGCGGCGCGTCTTCACCGACTTTACGGGAACCGAGATTGAGAACGTGGAACTGGATGAGGGAGAGCAGACCGGTCTCCTGACGCGCTGGATCCAGCATGACGCGTTGATCCTTCCCGGAAACTCGGGCGGTCCGCTGGTGAACCTGCAGGGCCAGGTTGTGGGAATTAATGAGCTCGGGGGATCGGGCGTGGGATTCGCGATACCGGCTAACCTGGCGCGGCGAGTTCTCCGATATGCGCTGCACGGTGAGCCGATAAAGCGGGGATGGATCGGGATCAACATCCTCCCTGTGAGCAAGATTCAGCGCACCACCGGCGCGCTCGTATCATTTGTCGTACCCTCGTCCCCTGCGCAGAAGGCGGGGATTTTAGCGGGTGACATCATCCTCTCTCTGAATGGCGCGCCGGTCACCGCCCGCTATTTCGAGGAGGTGCCGACGTTTTATCGGCAGATATCGGCGCTGCCGATTGGAAAACCGGTTCACGTGCGCTATTTGAGGGGCGCACAGGTTCATGAAGCCGTCGTCGAAGTGGCGCGGCTGGAACAATATATCGGGAAAGAAGAAGAGGTTAAGAGCCTCGGGATTACGATTCAGCAGATCACCCCGCCAATGGCTCTCATCCGGCGCTATCCCAATGCCAATGGGGTGCTGGTCACCAGCCTCCGCGCCGGGTACCCCTTCCAAGCGGCGCAGCCTCCCGTGGAAGAGGACGACGTGGTCCTGGCGATCAACGGGAAACCGACGCCCAACTTAAGCTCCTTCCAACAGGCGGTCGCCCGGTTAGGAAAACAATCATTCACCGTATCTCTCCGTCGGAAAGATGAGAATCTGCTGACCGTGGTACATCCACCCGATGAGAGCGCCGCGGAAGAGGGAGGCGAATTACCGCACGCCTGGCTGGGCATCCAGACGCAGGTGGTCACACCAGACGTGGCGGCAGCGATCGGGATGCCAGGCGCGCAGGGATTCCGGATTACCGAGGTTTATCCCTGGTCGGCCGCAAGCAGCGCCGGGCTCCGCGTGGGCGACGTTATTACGGCCCTGAATGGCCAGGCGCTCGAGGCGTCGCGGCTTCAGGACGCCAGCAACCTGGAACATGCCATCCAGGATCTGAACATCGGCGCCAAAGGGAAGCTTGCGATTCTCAGAAATCATAAGTCGATCACCATCGATGTTCCGCTGGAAGCGGAACCCTCATCACCCTCCCAGGCGGCAAAAGCGCAGGAAAAGGAGTTCGAGTTCGCAGTGCGCGACGTGACGCCCTATGACCGGATCCATAGGAGGTGGTCGGTGGCTGTCACCGGAGTCATCGTCACCGACGTAACCACCGGCGGATGGGCGAGCGTCGCCGGGCTCCAACCGGATGATCTGATCGAATCTATCAATCGCCGTACAGTGAATAACGTAACCGACTTCAAAGCCGTCATGAAGGCCGTCATTGCGGCCCGACCAAAAGTGATCCGGATCTTCGTGCGCCGCGGCTATCTCACGCAGTTTGTCTTTATTCAGCCGGATTGGAAGCACTTGAATAGGTGATAGGTATTGGGTGTTAGGTCATAGGTGTTGGGTGTTAGGTCATAGGTGTTGGGTGTTGGGCTTGGAAGGATTGACTATTATGAGAGCGGCGATTGCAATTATTCTGGGAGTGTCACTCGGGTTTTCGGCGGTGATTCCGGCGTACGCCGATACGGAAAGCGATCTACTGCAAGCGGCGATGACCCGTTACGCTCCGGCGATCGTGGGAATTAAGATGGTGCTGCATACTGACACCGGATCGGGCGCGCCATCGGACGTTCCGGTTGAGACGCAGGGAGTCGTCGTGAGCAAGAGCGGTCTCATACTGATCTCAGCCCTGATCTTCTCCAACAGCGAATCAGCGCTCGCAGGGATGGCCGGCGGTGAATCGGCCAACTCCCACGATGCCACACCAAAAGATATCAAGATAGTTTTTCCCCCGGACGCCACGGAGTACGACGCATTCCTGGCGGCCAAAGACAGCCAGCTTGGAGTGGCGTTCCTTCAGGTGCAAAAGCTGGGCGATCTTAAGATCGCACCCGTCGATTTCACCGGCGCCGCCGCGCCCGTCATTGGCGAGCCTGTCATAATGGTTTCACGTCTACTCAAGGGATACGATTACGCGCCCTATTTTGAGACAGCGCGCGTGAGCGGCCACGTAACCGTGCCGCGAGACTCGTGGCTTCTGGATAACAGCATTGGCACACTGGGAATGCCGGTCATTTCGCTGACCGGCGGACCGGTTGGCATCCTGACCACGATTCGACCGGGTGTAAGTGACCAGGCTTCTCAGATGGCCATGGCGTACAGCATGTTTATGCGTTTAATGACCGGTACAAGCGGCGGCTCAAAGACGTTCGTGGCGCCGGGAAGCGCGATAAGCGCCTCCATCGTCCAGGCTGAAAAGAGCGCCGCCGCACTTGAGGCGTCCGGAGGGGCCGCGACGAAACCGGCGCCCGCGACGAAGCCGGCGCCTGCAGTGAAGCCGGCGCCGGGAAAGATCGCTCCTAAGGGGAAATGAACGTATGGGATTCCACGTGGCTCGCAAGGCGCGAGACCGGTACCAGTTTGGAGATTCGCTCTTCTCGCCCCGCGGGCACGTGGTATTCGCGAGCTTTCACCAGGCGCGCGCCTTCGCGCAGGCGATGAACGCGCAGCGGAATCTGGCGCAATTTCCCGAACAGGCGGTTAAGGCGGGCCAGGTCAACGCGGTGGCGCTCATCGTTGAGCTCTCTCGCTTTGTGCTTCACGCGTACCTGGATCAGCACGGACAGGAGGTCATGGACCAGGCGCTCGCGAGAATGCAGGAGGAGCTGGGTCCCCAGTCGATCGACCAGGCCCTGATCCGGTTCGTAGCCGAGTACCCCCCACCGGCCGTCTATCGCCGGGAGGTAACTCCGGAAGAGTACGCGGCGGGTACCACCGGTGGCGTTTCGAACCGGCGCGTCATTTTAGAAGAGCTGCTGATGCTCTGGCTCTCGAATTTCAATCCGGCCTTCGCGCCGTTCCGGGAGCTCTTCGACGACGCTCCCCTGGCGAAGGAGACCTCCTACCCTCAACTGATCACCGGCCTTCAGAAGTACTTCGAGTCGCAGCCGGCCGCTGGCGCCGCCGGCGAGAGCCTCATTGATCTCCTCACTCAGCCCGCGCGGGCCGTCCCTCATTCGTTAACCGGGCAGCTTGAGTACATACTGCAGCACTGGGGAACCCTGCTGGGGCGCTACGTTTACCGGCTGCTCGGCAGCCTGGATCTTATCAAAGAGGAAGAGAAGATTATCTTCCCCGGAGGTGGACCGGGTCCGGCCAGGGTGCTGGAATTCGCGGGGATGGAGGCGGAACCGGAGCGATTCAGTAAGGATGACGATTGGATGCCGCGGCTCGTTCTCATCGCGAAGAACAGCTATGTATGGCTGGATCAGCTTTCCCGTAAATTCGGCCGATCCATTTCAAAACTCAACGAGATCCCGGACGAAGAGCTCGACATGCTGGCCCATCGCGGCTTCTCCGGGTTATGGATGATCGGATTATGGGAGCGAAGCCGGGCGTCGCAAAAGATCAAACAGATGTGTGGAAACGCCGACGCCGTCTCATCCGCGTATTCCCTGCTGGACTACCGGATCGCTGAAGACCTGGGCGGCGACGCGGCGTATGAAGATTTGAAGGCGCGGGCGTGGCAGCGCGGCATCCGGTTGGCGAGTGACATGGTCCCCAACCACATGGGGATTGACTCGCGCTGGTTGGTGGAGCACCCGGACTGGTTCGTCTCCACGGATTATTGCCCTTTCCCCACTTATACGTTCAACGGGGTGGACCTGTTGGAAGATGACCGGGTGAGCATCTATCTCGAAGATCACTATTACAACCGGAGCGACGCCGCAGTCGTTTTTAAGCGGGTAGACCGGTGGACCGGCAGCGAAAAGTACGTCTACCACGGCAATGATGGAACGAACATGCCCTGGAATGACACGGCGCAGCTCAACTACCTGAACGCCGAAGCCAGGGAAGCGGTCATTCGCACGATTGTACACGTGGCGAGACAGTTCCCCGTGATCCGGTTCGACGCCGCCATGACACTGGCAAAGAAGCATTATCAACGGCTCTGGTTCCCTCAGCCCGGGTCTGGCGGCGCCATCCCATCCCGCGCCGAACACGGCATGAGTCGCGAGCACTTCGACGAGCTGATGCCAACCGAATTCTGGCGTGACGTGGTGGACCGGGTGGCGGAAGAAGCGCCCGGCACACTCCTGCTCGCCGAAGCGTTCTGGATGATGGAGGGATATTTCGTCCGCACGCTGGGAATGCACCGGGTTTACAACAGCGCCTTCATGAATATGCTCCGGGATGAGGAGAACGCCAAGTATCGCCAGGTCATGAAGAACACCCTCGAGTTTGACCCGGAGGTGCTGAAGCGTTACGTCAATTTTATGAACAACCCGGACGAGCGCACGGCCATCGATCAGTTCGGCAAAGATGATCGCTATTTTGGCATCTGCATCCTGATGGCCACCATGCCGGGCCTGCCGATGTTCGGCCATGCGCAGGTGGAGGGATTCGCTGAACGGTATGGTATGGAGTACCGGCGAGCGTTGTGGGATGAGCAGCCGGATACGTACCTGGAGCAGCGTCACGAGCGCGAGGTGTTCCCGCTTCTGCATCGCCGCCGGCTCTTCGCCGGGGTGGAAAACTTCCTGCTCTATGACTGCTACATGGCCGATGGGCGCGTAAATGAAGATGTCTTCGCCTACTCCAACCGCAGTGGCGATGAACGGGCGCTGGTCATCTATCATAATCGCTTCGCGACGGTCGAGGGATGGCTGCGCCGCTCTGCCGCGTATGCGGTGAAAGGCGGCGGGCTGACGCAAAAAACGCTGGGGGAGGGCCTGGGACTCCGCGGCAGTGACGGCAGCTATTGTATATTCCGGGATCAGATCAACGGGCTTGAGTACATTCGAAACAGTCGAGAATTGTGCGAGAATGGCCTCTTCATCCACCTTGACGCCTACAAATACCATGTTTTTCTTGACTTCCGTGAGGTTCACGATAACGAGTGGCGCCATTATTCACTCCTGGCCGGCTATCTGGATGGCTGCGGCGTGCCCAGTATCCACGGCGCGCTCCAGGAGGTCGTGCTCGAGCCAATTCATCGACCTTTCGAAGAGTTGGTGTCCGCCGCCACAATCCGGTCGGTCAGGGCGAGCGCACGACTCAAAGCGGGAAATGCGGCCCAAACGGAGATGCTCGACACGGTGGAGACCCGCGCGGCCGGGCTGCTGACGGCAATCAGGACGTTCATCAACGCGGATGGCAGCCCTGAACAGATCTCGCTCAGGATTCGGCAGGAGCTTGCGGCGGTATTTCAGATTGAATCGGCAGCTCCCCGGCCTAAGAGCCCGGCCTTCCGATATCTCGCGGCGCCGCCGGATCCGGACGACCTCTTCTGGGGAACGATTTGCGGCTGGCTCTTCACCCATCGACTGGGGCAGATCGTCTCGGATGCGGAGTATGAGCAGCAGAGCCGGAGTTGGCAGGATGAATGGCTCCTCGGAAAGCTCCTTGTCCGTTCGCTAACCGATCTCGGGATTGCGGAAGATACCGCGCTTCAATCGGTGGCGTTGATTAAGCTGCTGACGACGCGCCAGGGCTGGCTGCGGGAGCGAAACGCCGCCGACGCCTACAGCGTGCTGGAAGGATGGTTAAAGGATGAGGAGGCGCAGCAATTCCTGCTGATCAATCGGTACCAGGGAACGCTCTGGTTCAATCTGGAAGCGTTCGAGCGATTGTCCTGGTGGATGCTAATGGTGGCGGCGGTCGACGCTCTCGCCGATTCGGCGCCATCTGGAAGATCCACGGCAAAAACGAGCAAAAGCGCTGCCGCTCCGGAGAAGGCAATCGCCGGCGAGGTCACGACTGCGCCCGATCCATCGGCGATTATTGCCAGTGGATTTGCCATCATCGAACGGCTGCGGCGGTCCGCGGCGGCGGCCGGTTTTCAGGTGGATAGACTGCTGGCCGGCGCCTCGGGCGTATCGAACTGATCGAGCATCGCTCGGGCGCGGTTGCAGGCTTCGGGATCAAGGTTGATGAACGCCTGCTGATGCTGCCGCATGTCCACCACAAAATTGTAATAGGCCCGGTCGAATCGGATGGCGATCTCGTGTGAACCGCTGGTATTCGAGGTGCTGCGGACCACGCTGCCGTTGGCGTTGACGATTGTCCCATCCTCGCGCAGGATCGAGACCCGCGCTTTGCAAGCGGTCTCGATCTCTTCCGACGGGTGCTCGGACAGCGTGAGCGAAATCCCTTTCACGCTCAGATCCTCGATCTGACCTTTATACTCGACCGGTAAATTGAGACCCCGGAACACGCAGATCTGCGCAGGCGCCTTGTGCCTGAGCCTCTTATGTCGTCGCTGCAGCATGAGTTTCCCCTATGAATTGTTATTTTGGCGTCAAAGCCCGCGCGGATGGGCTTCCGGGCCGGCTCCTACTTATGGATTATGGCTAATCCCGCTTTCGTCCTAGACCCAAAATAGGGTTCGGGGCGCGCGGCGCGCGCCTCGCGCCTTCTCCCCCCTTTTCCTGTTACAATAGTGGAACGAGCGTGAGTATAATGGCGCACGCTCCGATCGTTCTGAAATGAGACCGCGCGGCGGCTGCGGGCACTCTCGCGGCGCCTATCGCTCCGGAACTCTCAGGTTCTGTTTCTCGTTGATCATGAGGCCGCATGGCTACTATCCAGGATGTCGCTCGGCTCTGCAGGGTATCCCCGGCCACCGTTTCGTACGTCATCAATAACGGGCCGCGCCCGGTTCACCCGAACACGCGCCAGCGAGTTCTGGAGGCGATCCGAGACCTTGAATACGAACCGAGCGCGGTGGCGCGGGGTCTTCGCCGCAAGCGAATGGACGCGATTGGCGTGGTTTTCTACGCCTTTACCTCGTTGGTCACCAATCCGTACTTTGGGGCGATCTTAGACGGAATTCTCGCGGTTGCCATGGAGAAGAAACAGAACACAACGCTCTTCACCGGTCAAACCCTGTCCGACGCAAGACAGAGTCTTCCGATTTTTTGCGATGGCCGGTGCGATGGACTCCTGCTCATTGCGCCGCCGACGGGCAGCCCCACGGCGTCCGGACTGATGCAGAAGCGGATTCCGTTTGTCGTCATCAGCGGCGGTGATGCGGACGATGTTTCCGGCGTGGACGTGGATAATGTCGAGGCAACGCGTGAGCTGACGAATCATTTGATCGAGTTAGGTCACCGCCGGATCGGCGCGCTTTGCGGCCCGGATGAACTCATTGCGGCGGTGGATCGCCGGACGGGATTCCGCCAGGCGTTGTCTGCCGCGGGAATCGCTCTCGATCCGGCGTACGTCCGGACAAGCAATTTTGGCAAGGAGGCAGGCTATCGCAGCGCGCTGGATCTGCTGCGAACAGTCTCGCCGCGTCCAACAGCTCTCTTCTGCAGTAGTGACGAAATGGCGATTGGCGCGCTCCGTGCTCTCAGCGAGCTCGCGCTGCGGGCGCCGGACGACATCTCGATTGTCGGTTTCGATGATATTCCCCAGGCGGCGACATCCGACCCACCGCTCACCACCGTTCGTCAGCCGCTGCAGCTATTGGCAGAGTGCGCGACGCAGATGCTCTTGGAGCAGATTCAGGACGGGGCGCCCATGGGCCGGCGCCTCCGACTTCCAACGACGCTCGTCATCCGGGGGTCCACGGCGCCGCTGCGGTAGGCCCGCGGACGGAGGACGGTGGGCGTGTGAGCGTGTGTGTGTGAGCGTGTGAGTCGGGGAGGGACGGAGGACAGAGAGCCGCCGTAAGCGTAGGAGAGTCCGGATGTTAACAGGAAAAGAGAAGCGATTCTTCGACGAAAATGGCTATCTGGTGTTGGAGCAGGTCTTTTCGCCGGAGGAAGTCGCGGTGGCGCGAGAGGAGATGAACGCGCTGCTGCGAGAACCGGAAAAGGCGCATCCGCGTGTGCGTTTCAGCTATGAGTCGCCGGAATCGGCAAATGGGCGCCCGGAAGATCCCGATAACCCTCGCCGCGTATGGATGCTGTTCGACACACCGCTGGCCGGCGACTGGTGGTTTCGCCAGGCGATGGATGTCCGCGTGGTAGACGCCATATCCGACTGCCTCGGCGTCAATATCGACTTCCACAATGGCAAGGCGCGGATCAAACCGCCCGGCTACCAGTCGCACCAGGGATGGCATCAGGACTGGCCTTACGAGCGCCATTCCCGGCCCGAACTTGCGGCGGCCATTTTCTACCTGGATGATACCTGGGATGGCGCCGCGGCGACCCGTGTCGCGCCCGGTTCCCATCTTCAGGGCGAATGGCGCCACGATGAGAATAACATCATTCCGAACGAGGCCGTCACCGGGCCCGCGTTGACCCTGTGCGCTCGCGCCGGCGACGTCGCCATCATCCACGTTCTCGTGGTCCATCGGGCCGGGCACAATGACACGGATCAGAGCCGGTCGTGCATCATCAACGAGTACAAGACCCACGAAGCGATCGATCAATGGGGCAACAACTGCGCCTTCGCCGAGCTCCCGCTCCGACGAAACGGAGAAGCGGTTCTATAATCATCGGCAGCGCAGGAAACCATCGACGAGCGTAGAATTTGAAAAAGAGGCTGGCTTCGGACGGAGGCGCATCTGCATCCACGAGTGATCGGGCGATAGAGTCGAAAGGATTTAACGCGGTGAAAAAGGCGATGATGGCAGGCTGTCTTCCGGGCGGTCTATCCCTGGAGGAGCGCTTCCAACTCACGGCGGAGGCGGGTTTTGCGGGCCTCGAAATCGCCCTCTCGCGAGAGGGCTTCTTCTCTTTCTCGAGCCCCGCTTCGGACGTTGACGCGGTCAGGAAGCTCTCGGAGACGACCGGTGTCACTATTTCCGGGATGTTAGCCGGGCCGATGTGGGAAGTTCCGCCCACGTCCGCCGATGAATCGGTGCGGGAACAGGCACGGCGGATGGTCCGGCGCAGCATTGAGGTGGCCGGCGATCTGGGAGTGGATTGTCTGCTGCTGGTACCCGGCAAAGTGGATGCCGAGACTCCCTATGGCGCGGCGTGGGACCGGGCTCAGGCGTTCATCCGGTCGCTGCTGCCCGACTGCGCCCGGCATGGCGTGTCGCTCGCCATCGAGAACGTCTGGAATAAGATGCTCTACACGCCGATGGAGATGAAGCTGTTTGTGGATCAGATCGACGATCCTCTCGTTGGCGTCTACTTCGACGCGGGAAACCACGCCGCCTTCACGTGGCCTGAACACTGGGCGCCGGTCCTCGGCGACCGGATCAAGCGGGTCCACGTAAAGGGCTTCAACACCCGGGCGGGTTATGACTTCACCGGTTTTGTGCGTCTTCTAGATGGCGACATCGATTGGAAGAAAGTCATGGACTCGCTGCGCGCAATCGGTTACGATGGCTGGGTTACGCTGGAAATTGGGGCCGGGCGTCACGACCCGCGCCGGACGACTAAAGAGTACGCCGCGGATATGGATACGCTGCTGGCGCTCTGATCGGGCGAGCAGCGGCAGCTAGTGCGCTCCGGCGCAAACAAGCCGGTAGTCGCCGCCCCCATTTTAGAGGGGTGGGGGGCCAGCGGCGACTACCGGCGACGTTACGGCGTTTCGTGCGGTCGCTCCATTTTAGAGGGGTTGGGGGCCAGCGGCGACTACCGGTGAACTTACGCGCTGGCGCACTAGCGATCCCGACCGGCTCGATCACCGGACCTGCTGCTCCCCGGCAACAGCGCGGGCGAACAGTTCCGCGTCCACATTGCCGCCGGAGAGCACGGCGGCGGCGCGTTTTCCTTGAACCGGTACGGCCCCGCTTAGAATCGCTGCGACGGCCACGGCGCCCGACGGCTCGACTACCAGCCTGGCCCGGAGCGCTAAAAATCGCAGCGCTTCTATCGTCGCGTCGTCGGACACGGTCACCATCCGAGAGACATAGCGCCGCATGACTTCGAAGTTCAGGAACCCCACGCGCTTGGTGCGCAGCCCATCGCAGATTGTCTGTGCTTCTGATTCGATGACCCGGCCTGCGGCCAGAGAATCGCGGGCATCGGCGGCGCCTTCCGGTTCCACGCCGATCACCTCGATATCGCTTTTCACCGAACGGGCCGCGAGCGCGATTCCCGAAAGAAGCCCGCCGCCGCCGCATGGAACAAGAATCAGATCCAGTCCCGGCATCTCTTCCATAATCTCGAGTCCCGCTGTCCCCTGACCGGCGATAATAGCAGGATCGTCGAAGGGCGGCACGATCGTGTAGCCATGCTTCACATGCAGTTCCTTTGCGTACGCTTCACGCTGCAGTGAGTTGAGGCCGGCAAAAACGACTTCGGCGCCGTAGCCGCGGGTCGCCGCGACTTTCACCGAAACCGCGTCTTCAGGCATCACCACGACAGACCGGGCGCCAAGCAGCGCCGCCGCGCACGCCACCGCCTGCGCGTGGTTCCCCGAAGAAAACGTGATCACGCCTCGAGCGCGCTCCACCGGGCTGAGCGATGCAATCTTGTTGTAAGCCCCGCGCATTTTGAACGAACCGGTTCGCTGCAGGTTTTCCGGCTTGAGCCAGACCTCGCCGCCGCTCTGTTCACTCAACGTGCGAGAAGGCTGGAGCGACGTCGTATTGATCACTCCACGCAGCCGCTCTTGCGCTCGTCTTACGTCTCGAATGTCCGGCAGCCGACCGCCGCTCACCCCGCTGTCACCCACGGTTTTAGCTCCTGTCATGCCCCACTCCCAGCAACCTCCCGGATCTCTATCTCTCCCCATCTATTTCCTCAAATAAACGAGATCCTCCTTTCCTCCCTGCGATGCGAGGCCAAGGTTATGCAACTGGGGCGGCAGGCTCAGAACCTGAGTATAGAAAGAGAATATCAATAATACTCAGATTAGATTGATATTTATTAAATCTCAACTTATAATTATTTCATGGATACTGCACAATCAAACCGGCTGCCAACTCAATGTCCGGCATGCGCCGAACGGCTCATGGTCACCCGACTTCGGTGTTCCCGGTGCGGAACGGAGGTAGCCGGGAGCTTTTCGTTAAGCCGCCTGGCGACGCTACGGGAGCCTTATGCCTCAACTCTTGAGCTGTTCCTGCGCGTGAGGGGCAATCTCAAGGAGATGGAGCGCGAAATGGGCCTCTCGTATCCAACGGTGCGAGCGCGGCTGGATGAAGCGCTCGCGGCCGCTGGACTGGGGCGAGAGGCGCCTGCGGGATTCGATGATACGGAACGGGCGGACCAGCGATCCGCCATTCTTGAAGAGCTGGAGCGCGGCGAGATCTCTGCGTCCGACGCCGCCGTACGACTACGGGAACCTAAATCTCGCGGCTAATCCGAGTGGATGCACGTTACTTTGAGGAGGGTCCAATGAGCAGCGCTGTCACTGAAGAACGGGTACGAATCCTGCGGTTGGTCGCTGAGGGAAAGGTCTCGCCCGAAGACGGCGAGAATCTGTTAGAGGCGATGGGAATCCCTGTGCGTGACTAAACGAGGGTCATGTCAAGCCCTTTCTTCGGGCCCGAACCCCCACCGCCCCCGTCGTCGCCAACGTCGCGTAAACTGGTAATCCAGGTCTCGGAGGAGGGCGAACAGAGGGTCAACCTCCGTATTCCACTGGGACTGATGCGCGCCGCTCGACGGCTCATTCCCCGGCAGGCGCAGGAGCATCTCGATGAATACGACATTAAGCTCGATGAATTACTCGAGGGTCTCAGCCACGTCGATGGTGACGGAATCCTGTTAGAAATCCAGGACGATGATCACCAGGTCCGAATCGCGGTAGAATAAGAGCGCGGACGGAGGACAAAGGACGGAGAACGAAGGATGAAAGACTTCGGAAGGATGAAGAATGAATCAAAAGCGCTGGACAGCCTGTACCTCGCGCCTCGTACCTCGGGCCCCGCGCCCCGTACCCCGCTCCTCGCGCCCTGCGCCTTCTTTCTGGCGGGCATTGCGATTCTGAGTCTCGCTGGCGCGGGTATGGCGAAGGCTGCGGCGTTCCCTCCAACCCTCCGCGGTGTTCACCGCGTGGTAATTATCGGCGCCAGCATCACTCAATTCGGCGCGAAGCCGGGCGGATTCGTCTGGCTCACGCAGGAGTACCTGCGGGATCTCTTTCCCGACAACCCAATCGAGATCATCGACGCCGGGGTCGGCGGTAATACCTCGGCTCAGGAACGGGCCCGGTTCCAGAAGGACGTGCTGGACCGGTCGCCCGACCTGGTATTGATCAATCCAGGGTTCAATGATCTCTGGCGCGGGTTTAACCGGGAGCATCCGGGCGGAAACGGACCGGGACGAATTCCGGTGGCGACCTACAAGGCCAATGTTGACGCCATGATCACGGCGGCTCTGAAGGCCGGCCGCCGGGTGGTTCTCCTCACACCCACGTTTTTTGAGGATCGTATCGACAGCGCCGGCAATACCCAGGTCAAGGATTATGTCAACGCGATCCAGCAATTAGCCGCGGAGCATCACCTCATCGCGGCTGATGAAAACCGGGCCCTCGTCACGGCCTGGCAGACGCCGCACAAGGGCCGGTTGACGGTAGACGGCGTCCACATGACGCCAGCCGGAGACGCAATTATGGCCCACGCTCTCCTGCTCGCGCTTGGCCTGAAGCCGGCCGATCTTGATGCTGCGGCGCCGCGGGTTCAGCAGTCGCTCGCGGCCGCGAAGAAGCGTTGAGTCCTACAAGGGTCCGCGCGGCTAACGGCGCCGCCAGGGTTGGACGCTCTCGAAAAGAGCGGCGCGGACGAATTCTCCATCATGGAGAAGCTGCACAAGACGATAATTGCGCGATGCCAGCTCATTCAGCCAACCG
>DASRZA010000068.1:0-30154 GCA_035686845.1 Armatimonadota bacterium
GACAAGTATCTTCGATGATCCGAATGACCCCTACCGGCCATCGCAGGTGATCGATGGAGACGGGTCCAACCTGAACCCCGAGGTAGTACCGGGGAGCGCCTCGGTCTTCGGGGCCACGGGGACGGATTCCCCAGCGACCTGGAACTGGGATATCGTTTATAACCAGCAGATCATCGCGACATCCGCAGCCCCAAACGGCTGGAGCGTGAGCCTGGACACCACGACCGGAGCGAACAACTTCACCGTGGGCGCTCCGGCGGGAGCGACGATAGCCACAGGATACGAGGTCCGGTACGCCACGGAGTACGATTTTTACGAGTATATCGCATACTCCGCCCCGTTCGACGTGGTGGCGCCCGGAACGATTCGGAAAGGAACAAGTTCTTACACGTGGGATCAGTTTGGCCACACGCTGACAGAAACCAGTCCGCTCGGTACGACGACTACCTTAAGCTGGAGCTTCGCTAACTTTGCGCTCGGGGAGCTGACGCAGGTTCAGACAGGCAGCAGGTCGCCCACAAGTTTCACGTATTACGAGCCAACCGGACTCCTCCACACGGCGACTCTGCCGCTGCCCGGGACTTCGGGCGGCACGCAAACCATGACCTACACGAAGACCTATGATACCCTGGGTAATGTGTTGAGTATCTCGAAACCGGGCAACAATGCGGTTGGAACGATAACCACCACGTTCAATTATACGACCGATGGCGTCTACCAACAGGCTGAAGCTCTGGGACAGCCACTCACCTCGACGGACAATCTTGGTAAAGTGACCCATTACCGTTATGACAGTCGAGGTAACGAAATCTCGTGCACCGATCCGGATGGCGAGGAAGTCGACGCCTCGTATAATTTGGCAAACCAGACGATTCAGACGACCTATCCTCCAAAGCAGGCGGGCCAGGGACGGACTTACAGCTTAAATGTCTATCTTTATCCCGGTGGCCCTTTGCTCTCTACCGGCAGATACGATGAGAACGGGACCCAGGTTCGGCAGGTCTCCTTTAGCTACGGGCTCGAGGGGGAGCCGCTCTCGGTATCCGGCGGTCAGGAACCCGCAACTGTCTCTTATGACGCGCAGTATCGGCCTACGCTGCGATCGGACGGTAATAACCAGGTGACAGGCTACAGCTATTCGGCCGCGGGCTACTTATTCGAAGTGATCTACCCGGACGCGGACGGCACCTACGACACGATTCAATACACTGCGTATGACCCAGCGGGCCACCTTCTGAGCAGCGAGGATGGTCGGGGTACGGTGACAAATTATCTCTACCAGGATGCCCAGAGCGATCTTACGGACCGGCAGTTCCCGGCCACTCCTGGCGAAAATGTCCATTTTACCTACAATGGATATGGACTGCGGGCATCCATGTCCGATGCGACGGGATCTGTCAGCTATGCCTACGACGATTTGAACAATCGCACCTCTGTTACCACGAACTATACCGGTTTGCCGCCGGAGACGATCTCGTACGCTTATTACCCCGACGGGAGCAAGCAGACGACGACGACACCGGCCGGCGCTTACTCCTATACTTACGATGCGGACGGCCGTTTGAACGGTCTTTCGAACCCGTACGGCGAAGTGTCCGGCTGGACCTATCAGGGTAACGGCTGGCTCGCTACGCAATCCACTCCCGGCGCGTCCACGACCTACACCTATAATGGTCTGGGCGAGATGACCGACGTCAGCAATCGGGAGGCAAACGGCGGCGCGCTGCTGTCAGAGTTTGGCGGCATGACCTACGACGCCGCGGACAATTGCACGTCTGTAACCGCGAATCTGCCGATGGCGCCAGCCACTTACAGCGGGCAGGCGACGTACGCGTTCGACCTTCGAGACGAGCTTACGCAGGAGCAGGATACTCGGAACGGCGGTTTCACGAATAACTTCGTTGAAGATACAGCGGGCAATCCAACGACGTTTCGAAGCCTGACAGGCATCACGTATAACTCAGACAACCAGCGTACCGGCGCCAGTTATGCCTACGACGGGAATGGCAATCCCACGACCTACCGCGGCTCATCCCTTTCGTTTGATCCCGAGAATCACCTCACAGCTTATGGGAGCGTGATGACGGCGGGGTATAACGGAGACGGCCTGCGGGCATGGAAGGAGAGCGGAGGCGCGACCATCTATTTTCTGTATGACGGGATGCTGCCCGTCTGCGAGTTGAACGGGAGCGGCGCGGTGATTGCGGCGAGCACTTTCGGCGCGAATGGACTGATCTCCCGCCATACCAGCGCCGGCAGCGTGTTCTACGCGTTTGACCAGCGGGGCAATACCGTGCAGCGATTGAGCGCCGGCGGGACCGTTCTGGGGACTTATATGTTCGATGCGTTCGGGCAGCGCACGGGAACTGACAACAGCGCCGATCCTTACTCGGGCTACGAGAGCCAGCGCGGCGGTTACACAGACGCGGAAACCGGATTGACCCTGTTTACGCTCCGGTACTATGATGCGGCGAACGGGCGGTTCCTGACCCGAGACCCGTTTGGTTATCGAGGCGGCGTCAATGTGTATGGCTACTGCGGGAACAATCCCGCGGTGAGAGTTGACCCCTTCGGGAGCTCCTGGTGGGGCGACAGCCCGATAGGCCTCTGGTTGTCAGCCGCCGTGACATGCGGTCTCGCTGCCGGGATCACATCCATAGCCTACGGAGGAGACAATTCTACCTGCGATCCTGAAAAGCACTGTAATGAGATTATGTCCTGCATAGGGGCCATTGCGGGTGCCGTCATCGCTACAATTACCGCCGACATGGGGCCGCTTGGGGGTTGTATTGGCGCTGCTGTGGGCGCGCTTGTAACGTCTCTTGGACAGGCGGCCTGTCATTATTTCAACTGCGGTAACCGCGATGTCGGCAACTGGGGCTGTGATCTGCTCAACGGTCTGGTTTCAGCGGCGTATGGTTGTGCAGCTTCATTCCTCCCCGATCCCGCTCCCGGCGAAACGGGGGAAGCGTCCGGAGCTTTCATCAACACGTGGCTTCAGGGACCGCTTTCCGCGGCGCTTGGCTCCGTGGTAGGGAACGGATGCTCGGCTGCTGCCGACGCTTAGTCGGCGGCTATGGCCGTCCCGTGATGATGGCGTGGCGCCCCGCTGGCTGCGTTGCCTCAGCGGAGGGACTGGCGGCTTCGCGTATTACGTTATTGACGGGAGAGTAATCTGATGAGTGACGTTCAAGCCTTCCACTGGAGAACCGATCAGATCGAACGGATCCGGCAGGTGATTTACCAGCTTGCCAGCGCAGCTGTGGAGGAGCGCCGCCTGGCTGAGGAGACGATCCGGCAGATGGACCCGGACGATCTGCGTCTGCTGCTGCACCTCTTCGATTACGAAGAACCGGCTGAGATGGCTCATCGCCGCCGCGTCAATAGCTGGGCCGGCGTCATGGCGTACTGTCTTGGAATCCCGCCCATGTACCTCCTGATGTGGTTTCAGGGGACCTCACTATCAGGGTGGTTTGAAATCTTTACGCTGTGCAGCGCTGCCGCATATCCGGCATGGGTTTTCTGGTTGGCGTGGTATAAGGGTTACGGTTTCCTTCGCAGCAGGGCCATCCGGGAAGGGATATTCGGCGCTGAAGTACGCCGTTGGCCACTGCATCCCATAAGGGTCTCCGACGCTCTAGCCACGGTTGACGACCTGGCCCTTCTTCCCGTGCTCCTTCGGGCATCATTATCTAATTGGTGTCGTGTGAGCGTCGGCCGCTCGCTGAAACGGCTCCTGCCGAGGCTCACCGAGGCGGACAGGCGATATTTAGACGAGGATGCGTGGACGGAACGCTGCAGGATCAGCCTGTATCGGATCAGCGCCGGACATTACCCCGAGTTGGCAATAGCGGTACTGAAGGGGATTCAAAACCTGCACGATACCCGCTGGCTGTCGCAAGTCCGTCGGCGCACCCGGAGCCGGGCACGACGGCTAAGCGCCCTGCGGATGGCGGCGGAGGAATGTCTGCGTGAGCTGGAGGGCAAGGGGTCGTCGCTGGGACCGGATGCGGCGAAATCCTGGAGACGAGACCATTAGCCATCCAAAGACGGCCTTGCCAAAAGCGGATGAGGGGTTACATGCACTGGGCGAGCAGATATAGTCTCGCGGGTCGCGGACCCGGGCGGTAATGCACGAAATGACGTGGTAGGCCCCGTTTGAACGGAAGCGGTCGCCGGGATTGGATTGAAGGGCTTTGATGTGACTAACATACTGAAGCAGAAGGATGAGTGAAGTCGGTTCACGCAGCGCGATGCAGGTCGTAGCGATCAGGCACGCTATCTTTCAGCTTTCGAGCAGCGACGAGGCGCAAGTACGGGACGGTGGGTCCGAGATTCATCGGATGGGCCTCGGCACTCTCACCCTCCTGCTCCGGCTGTTCTATTGCGAGGCTGAGGGAGAGGCGCGACGAGAGACCCTGCGCGAGTGGATGAGCGGTGTCGCCGGCTGCCTCATTGGCGTCCCCGCCACTTATGCCGTCGCTCGTGTGCTCGGGCCTGCGTTTGTCCGCAACAGCGCCTTGCTAATACCGTTGTTTGGCATCCTTGGCTGGTACCTCTATTCAAGGCCGCTGCGCCAACGGCGATTGCAGCAGGAGCGACGCATGCTTTTCGGGCCCGAAGTCGACTCCTGGCCGCTCGATGCCGCGAGAGTTTCAGGGGCGCTGGCTTCATCAAATGACACGAAGATTCTCCCCCTCCTCGTTCAGGCTCGCATGTCGAGGTTTTGCCCACTGAGAACATCCGCCGCGTTCGCCCGCCTCCTGCCGCTACTGGGCGAGGGAGACCAGTCGCTTTTTACGGACGGACAGCGGGATTTCCTGTACAATAAGATGCTGGCTAACTATGTGGTTAACCAGCATCGCACCTTCGATTACGAAGTGGAGCTAATCCGGGCAGCGCAGCGGATGCGCGATCCGACGGCGGCGCCCGCCATCCGGCGGCTGACGCATTTATTACCGAGAAGGTATGAGCCGTTACGAAAGGCGGCTCGGGAGTATCTCGCGGCAATGAAGGATTGGCACAAGAGCGGCACAGCTTCTGTTTGAGCCGAGCGACGGGGTAGCCGACTCGCTACCGCCGCTGCGGGGTGTCGGCCGCGACCCTCAGGGCTCCGAATGCGACAGGACGTGCGGTCCATCGCCATCGCCAGAGGCGTGTCGATAGGGACAGCCGGGCGGAGGGTCGCCTGAACCGCGGGGAGGGTGGGTCCTTGCCCTGAGGCAGGTGGCAACCCGTGCAGCGATTAAGCACCGGCGGGGCTGTTCTGGGGACTTATATGTTCGACGCGTTCGGGCAGCGCACGGGAACCGACAACAGCGCCGATCCTTACTTGGGGTATGAAAGCCGGCGCGGCGGCTATACCGACCCGGAGACCGGATTGACCTTGTTCACGTTCCGCTACTATGACACGGCGAATGGGCGGTTCCTGAACCGGGACCCGATTGGTTATCGGGGCGGCGTCAATGTGTACGGCTACTGCGGGAACAATCCCGCAGTTAGAGTTGACCCCTTCGGGAGCTCATGGTGGGGCGACAACCCGATAGGCCTCTGGATATCAGCCGCCGTGACATGCGGTCTCGCTGCCGGGATCACATCCATAGTCTACGAAGGAGACAATTCCACCTGCGATCCTGAAAAGCATTGTAACGAAATTATGTCCTGCATAGGGGCCATTGCGGGTGCCGTCATCGCTACAATCACTGCCGACATGGGGCCGCTTGGGGGTTGTATTGGCGCTGCTGTGGGCGCGCTTGTAACGTCTCTTGGACAGGCGGCCTGTCACTATTTCAACTGCGGCGCCGCCGACGCCGGCGACTGGGGCTGTGATCTGCTCAACGGCCTGGTTTCAGCGGCGTACGGGTGTGCAGCTTCATTCCTCCCTGATCCCGCTCCCGGCGAAACGGGGGAGGCGTCCGGGACTTTCATCAACACGTATCTTCAGGGGCCACTTTCCGCCGCGCTGGGCTCTGTCGTAGGGAACGGCTGCTCGGCTGCCGCCGGCGCGTAGGCGGCGGCTCTGGCCGCCCCGTGGTGACGGCGCGGCGCCCTCTGGCTGCGTTGGCTCGCCGAAGGGAATGGCGGCCCCACGTTTTACGGTTATTGACGGGAGAGTAATCTGATGAGTGACGTTCAAGCCTTCCACTGGGGAACCGATCAGATCGAACGGATCCGCCAGGTGATTTACCAGCTTGCCAGCGCATTAAGCTGAGCGGCAAAGGGGGACTAGGGAAATGATATGGAGTCGCACTCGCGAACAAACAGGGAGGCTTATGCTGTTCTCACTCCTCTCGATATCTATGGCGATGCTCGGAGCATGTTCAGCGCCCACCGATCGCGGACAGGTGGATATCGGCTTCGCAGTCTCGCCATCCGGCGAGGAGATTGTGTTCAACGCCGCAGGCGAGGGCAAGCGAGACCTCTATCGCCTTTTACTGCCCGGGGGGGAGGTGAAGCCGGTCACCTCAACACCAACGTATGAGTATTCCCCCTCCTACTCTCCCAACGGCCAGACGATTGTCTATGCGGCTGCTCGCAAGCTCACCGAGTCTTTCCATCTCTACACCTGCGGGCTTGATGGCGCCGGGCGAAAACAGATTACGCACGACGACTCCGTTGCTGACATGAAGCCAACCTTCTCGGCGGACGGAACACGTATTGTCTTCGCGCGGGCCTATCGACGTCGGCCCTACAGCATGGGCGGCTGGGTTTGGGACAACTGGGATGTTTGCATCGTCAACGCGGATGGGAGCGGCTTCCGCCGAATCACCCACAATAAGTACTATCATCTGGGATCGCCGGCCCTATCACCGCGTGGTGGGACGATTCTCTTCGGCGCCGAGACGCTGGATGACAGATCTGGGATCTACGTCGTAAACGAGTCGGGCGCCACGCCGCCACGCCGCCTGACGGGAGCGGACCATGGATCTTGGCCGCGGTGGTCTCCCAATGGGCAGAAGATCCTGTTCACCAGCGACCGGGCGCATCAGTACCATTACACTCCCTGGATCATGCAAAGGGACGGTTCCCGTCCGGCCAAAATCAGCGACACCGAATGTACGCAGACTGCCTTTACAGCCGACGGGAAGCAGATCCTGTTCCTGCATCAGACGCGGCATTCCGGCGCCCCGCCGATAGAATATGACCTTCTCGAAATGGATCGGGATGGCCGAAACCTCCATCTGATCGCTGACAGCAGCTTATTCAACGATCCGCTGAACTGGAAGCGCCCGCAGCCATCCGCTGCGCTCTGACCGGGCGGGCCACGCCCGGCGATGAGCGTGCGCTCCGGCGCCGGTGACTCGATCGTCGGCCCCCGCTTCTTCGATGACCCGCGGGGTGTGGAATATGAGATAGTAGGGCTGGCGGCGTCCCAGCGATTTCTTTCCAGGCTCCCGAAAAGAATGAGTGGCGCAGGCCTCCATGCCTGTGCAGCGCGGCACACGGGTGGGGACGCCTGCGCCGCTAGGACGGAGAACGGGGGGCGGACTTACTTTTTGTATGACGGGGACAATCCAGTCGTCGAACTCAGCAGTACCGGGAATGTCGCGGCCGTCAACACTTTCGGGCCGAACGGACTGCTTTCCCGGCATTCGACAGCGGGCAGCGTCTTCTACCAATTCGATCCGCATGGAAGCGTAGCGGAGCGGCTGGGCGCGAATCAAAATGTACCGATGCCGTTGGTGTTCGATGCCCACGGTGCGCCACTCGTGGGCGGAAGCCCCGAGGACGTCGGCTATGGATTCGGTACGCTGCTTCAAGCTTGCGGATCGACTCCGCCTCCGGTTCCTCTGCTTGACGGGGTGTTCCGGGCCTGATCGGACGCTCAAACTCCAACTGGCATTCCCGGCTTTAATACGGCGCCCCGGGCCCCACGGGCTCGATTCTCTGGAATCACGGCCCCTGCGCGCCCGCACTTTTAACTTCATTGACTTCCGCCACCTCACAAAAGCACGCCCCTCACGTCTTGTAATTAGGAGGACCCTGTCTGCCTCCCGCGCTTCTTACGTCCTGAACCATGCCCAATCCCAATATATTGGCTTTCGAAAACCCATGCTCCTCCCGTTTTCCCCGCTCTCGCTTTTCTCTGCGGCGCTCCGTGCCTCCGTGGCGCGCTGGATTTCCGTCTCAAACTGTATCATTCCGGCCCGCACGAGCACGAATCGGGCGGCCATCGACCCCTATTTGCCTCGCAATTACCCTCGTTTTGACCGCCGAATCATCACATTTGGCCGCAAAATCGGGGCAAAGTGTCTCATATTTCGGCGGCCGGGCAGCCCAGGCGCGGGGCGCGAGGTTCGGTACGCGTACCCCGCGCCGTCTCCCCCGTCCTCCGTCCTCCGTCCTCCGTCCGCGCCCCCGCGCCCCGCGCCCCGCGCCTCGAGCCCCGTACCTGCGCCGTCTGGCAGGAACAGCCGGCCCGGCGGGCGAACTTAGCTGAGACTTTACTTTCATTCTCAGGAGAAATGGATGCAGACACCCGGTTACTATCGCTTCCCCGCCATTCACAAAGATACCATCGTCTTCACCTCTGAGGAAGACCTCTGGACGGTTCCCGCAGCGGGCGGAATCGCCCGTCGACTGACGGCGACTCCCGGACAGACCTCCCGGCCATTCTTTTCACCGGACGGATCAACCCTGGCGTTCACCGGGCGGGAAGAGGGGCATACCGAGGTTTACACCATGCCGGCGGAGGGGGGACCCGACCGCCGTGTCACGCATCTCGGCGTCAACAGCTCGGTGCTTGGCTGGACGCCGGATGGCGCCAGGATTCTCTTCATCAGCAACTCAGCGCAGCCATTTGGCGTAGGGGTCGTCTATTCCGTCAGTCCCGACGGGGGCCTTCCCGAGCCGTGGCCGGTGGGTCCGGCGGTGAGTATTTCGTTTGGCCCCAGGAATCGCAGCGTGATCGGCCGGAACAATAATGACCCCGCCCGGTGGAAGCGGTATCGCGGCGGCACCGCTGGCGACATCTGGGTCGACTCCGAAGGGGAAGGGGAGTTCCACCGGCTCCTCCGGCTGCGCGGGAATGTCGCATCACCGCTCTGGATCGGCGATAGAATCTATTTTCTTTCCGATCACGAAGGCACGGGCAACCTCTATTCCTGCCTGCCCACGGGCGAGGATATTACCCGGCACACCCATCGCGCCGATTATTACGTGCGCTACCCCAATACCGACGGCCAGCGCATTGTGTACCACGCCGGCGCCGACCTCTTTATCTATGACCCCGCGACAGGCCGCGATCAGCCCGTGAACGTCGATTACCTGAGCCCCCGGGCGCAGCGGCAGCGGAAGTTTGTGGACCCGGCGAAGCATCTGGAGAGCTATGCGCCTCACCCGGAGGGCCATTCTCTCGCCGTTACCACCCGCGGCAAAAGCTTCACGATGGGGAACTGGGAGGGCGCGGTGGCGGCGCAGGGCGGCGATCCAATCACCCCCCGGAATCCGGTACGGTATCGCCTCACCCGCTGGCTCGCTGACGGAAACCGGGTGGTTACGGTGACAGACCGGGGCGGCGAGGAACGGCTCGAAATCCATTCCGTTCATAACACGGAAGAGGCGGATCCGGTAGTTCTGGATGGATTGGATATCGGCCGGCCTTATGCCCTGCGCGTCTCGCCGACTGAGGACCAGATAGCCCTTGCAAACCACCGGAACGAGCTGATCTTCATAGATTTGAAGGAAGAGACGGCGAAGATCATAGACAGCAGCCCCTACCGGTACGTGATGGGTATGGATTGGTCTCCCGATGGCCGGTGGCTGGCCTACGGCTTCCCCGTCTCCCAGTACACGACTGCGATCAAGCTCTGGGATCGGACGACGGGTACCATTCACCAGGCTACGGATCCGATTCTGCATGACATGGAGCCATTCTTCGATCCAGAGGGGAAATACCTCTATTTTCTCGCCAACCGCGACTTTAACCCCGTCTACGACAGCCTCCATTTTGACCTCGGGTTCCCCAGGGGAATGCGGCCGTTTCTCATTACCCTGCGCGCTGATCTTCCCTCTCCATTCACTCCTGCGCCCCATCCACTGGTTGACAAGCCCAAGCCGGACGCGAAAGACGGTTCAAAGTCGGACGCAAAGACGGAGACTCCCGATGGCGCCGCGGCTGAGGCGAAACCGGCGCCCGAACCGGTGGTGATCGATCTGGAAGGGATTTCTAACCGCGTGCTTGGTTTCCCGGTGCCTGAAGGCCTGTACGGCCAGATTTCGGGAATTAAAGGCAAAGCGATCTTTACCTCATTTCCCTCAGAGGGAGCGTTGGGCCAGAACTGGATGCCGGGCGATCCCCAGGCGAAGGGGTCGCTGGAGATGTTTGAATTCGAAACGCTCAAGCACGAGCCTCTGCTTAGCGGCATTACCGATTTTCAGCTCGCGCAGGATGGCGCAACCCTCTATTACCGCGCCAAAAACCGGCTGCGGGCCATCAAAGCCGGTGAGAAACCGGACGAAAAGGCATCTGCCGAGCCGCCCGGCCGGCGCAGCGGCTGGATTGAGCTCGGGCGGGTTAAAGTGGCCGTGGACCCGGGCGTGGAGTGGAGGCAGATGGCCCGCGAGGCATGGAAACTGCAGCGCGATTACTTCTGGACGCCGGATATGTCCCATATCGATTGGAACGCGGTCTGGGATCGGTATGCTCCGCTGGTGGACCGGGTGGGAACGCGGGCGGAGTTCTCTGATCTGATGTGGGAGATGCAGGGCGAGCTTGGCACCTCGCACGCGTATGAATTTGGCGGCGATTACCGGCAGGAGCCATCGTATCCGCAGGGGTTCTTAGGCGCCGATTACGAGTTTGATGCGGCGGCCGGCGCGTACCGGATCGCGCGGATCGTGCAGGGCGCTCCCGGGGAGCCGGCCGCGAACTCGCCGCTGAACGCTCCCGGTGTAAATGTTGGACCCGGAGATAAAATCCGGGCGATCAATGGCCGCCGGCTCACTCCGGACATCACACCGCAAGAACTTCTGGTTCACCAGGCCAACTCCGAGGTCATTCTTACCATTGAGGACTCTGAGGGCAAGACGCGCGAGGTCACGGTGAAGGCGCTGGGTTCGGAGTTCCCCGCGCGCTACCGGGAGTGGGTCGAGGCGAACCGGAAACGGGTTCATGAGGAGAGCGGTGGACGGGTAGGCTACGTTCATATCCCCGACATGGGCGCAAATGGCTATGCGCATTTCCACCGGCTCTACCTGGCGGAAGTGGAGCGGGACGCGCTGCTCGTAGACGTTCGTTATAACGGTGGTGGTCACGTCTCGCAGCTCCTCATCGAGAAACTGGCTCGAAAACGAGTCGGATACGATATCCAGCGTTGGGGGCAGCCGGAGCCCTATCCGAGTTTCTCGGTGGGTGGGCCGATGGTGGCGCTCACCAATCAGTGGGCCGGTTCCGATGGTGACATCTTCAGCCACGTCTTTAAGCTGATGAAGCTCGGGCCGCTCATCGGCGTCCGCACGTGGGGCGGGGTCATCGGTATTTCGCCGCGGAACCTGCTGGCCGATGGCTCCATGACAACTCAGCCCGAGTACTCCTTCTGGTTTGAAGATGTGGGGTGGGGTGTGGAGAACTACGGCACAGACCCGGATATCGAGGTAGACATCGCGCCGCAGGACTACGCTCGCGGTTACGATCCGCAGATGGAAAAGGCGCTCGCGGTCATCCTTGAACGGTTGGAGAAAGAGCCGGTGGTAAGACCAAGTTTCGAAGATCGGCCGAACCTATCCGCACCGCCGCTGATTACACCACAGGAGGCTTAGCCAGCACAGCCCTCGACTGGCCCGAACGGGGAAAGCCGCGACACAGAGCGCGCAGAGATCAAAAAGAGAGTCCGCAGAGGAAGAGGCAAAGAAAGAAGGGCGCCCGCAAACGCCCGGCCGAACGTAGAATGTACGATGTAGGGACGAAGCATTCGCCGGCTGGGGATGTTTGCGGGAACGGCTGTGCGAATGCTTCGCCGGAGCGCGGCGAGAAGGCCCGCGATGGGCGCGTGAGCGGCGATGCGCATGCTTCGCCCATCCTTTATCTTTCATCCCTCCTGCCCGGAGATATATACCATGCGAAGACCCCGTGATGACTTCAACAACGGCTGGCTCTCGGTGGTTCGGCCGCTGCTTCCTTACCTCTTCGCGTTCTTCTTCCCGGACGTTCATCGAGTCGTGGACTGGGATCGACCGATTGAGTTTTTGGACAAGGAGATGGAATACGCCGTCCGGCTGGCAGGCAAGCGGAAGAAGGCCGTAGATGCGCTTGTCAAGGTCTGGCTGAAGACGGGAGACGAGGCCTGGATGCTGCTCCACCTCGAGTTCCAGAACCAGAAGGACGAAACCTTTCCGGCAAGAATGTTCGACTACAATGCGCTAATGTTCATCCGTCACCAGGTAAGAGTAGTCAGCTTTGCCATCCTGGGAGACCCCAGCCCTTCATGGCGGCCGGATCACTATGAATATGGCGCCTTCGGCAAGGCCACGGGCATAACCTTTCACATGGTGAAACTGCTGGACTATCGAGATCGGGTCGAGGAGATGGAGCAGTCTGACAATCCATTTGCACTGGTTGTGCTGGCGCACCTGCGGGCTGTCGCGACTTCCCGAAATTCAAGGAAACGGCGGCAGGAGAAGGAACATCTCACGATACAGGTACACGAGAGTGGGCTGCCGCAGGATACCATGGTGGACCTGCAGCGCTTCCTGGAACTTGTGATGCCGCTGCCGGTAGACCTGGAGAGGGAATACCAGCGGGCGGTGAGGGAATATGAGAGGAGATCGAACGTGCCAGTATTAACCCAATGGGAGAAAATGGCCCGGCAAGAAGGCCGGCAAGAAGGCCGGCAAGAAGGCCGGCAGGAGGTCGTGTTGGTTCTGCTGGACGACCGATTTCCGCAAGCGCCGGCGTCGCTGCGGGAAAAACTTACCGCCGTTTCCGACCCGGAGAAGCTCCAGCAACTTGTAAAGACCATCGCACGAGCGGAGTCCCTGTCAGAAGTCGAGCACGCGCTGGATGCCGTGGAGAAGTAGCGCTCCGTGGTGCTGTTCGGAATGACGCTGAATGAAGCATGACACAGATTCGCGATGTCGCCTCTGGACCATTCAGCCGCCCGAGGTTCTTGAGGAGCTTCAACGAGTCGGAACGCTGTCGGCTGACCCTACAAAGGGATCCGAGGAAGATTTGTTTGACGCGTACGCATGGATGCGCAGGCAGATGGCAGTACGGGTCCCCGGATACGGCGGCGGCGACGTCTGGTGGGCGTACCTGGACAAGCCGGATTTACGCCACTGGCGATGGCGGTTCTACCCGGGCGAATGGCTTCGCATCGAGCTCGCGATTCCCCGCAATGAGGCGCTGTTATCCGATTATGACGCATGGTGGTGTGTCATGGCGTGCCATTATTATTCCCAGAACGACGAGGAGGCCGAAGCGTGGGACTCAAGACTGGCTGGACGCAAAGTTTCGGAGCGCACGCTTCCTCCGGATCTGTTAGCGGAGATGGAAACGTCCTGGGAACGGATTTTTAACCCGGGCGAGATTGGCTTTTATGCGTCGGGCGAGTGGCAGGCGACATTCGAGCATCTGCGGCTGTGTGACGTTCGTCGCGTGACTCGCTTTCGAACCACGCTCTATCAGCAGTACTATGGCGCGAACCCGATCCGGCGTCAAAGCCTGCCGCCGCTCACGGGCCATGGAGATCCAATCCGGATCGGCGACCGGGTCTCTATCACCAACATTGATATCAATGGCGGCCGCCAATCTATGGGGACCCACGTGGTCAAGGGCTACAGGCGCGAACGTGGAACCCACAAGCTTTTCACACTTGATGAAAGCGGCAGGCCCGCCCAGCTATGTACCGGTTATCGTCCCTACTGGCGCCTGGAATTTGAAGTGCTGAGCGAGGGCGACGAATGCGAAAGCTCAACTAACCGATAGCTGGCGCCAATCATGGCTGTTTCGTCATGTCCCATAGGAAAACACTTCAAATGCGAATGCCCGGCTGGTACAACTTGCTCCGCGCGGTCGAAGCTGCCGTCGAGGGAACCCTGTATCGCCGCGGGTCCCGTCTCGGCGCGGCGCTCCTGCTCCTGATGTCCTTCGGAATCGCGTTCTATTCCTGGCATTCAGCGCGCAACAGTGAGCGCCTGGCGAGCCTGGCCAGCACGCTGCGGCCCATAACAGCCGATCAGCTTAATGGCGCGGCCGATGGGACCGAGGCGCTCGCGACCGGATGGGTCGCCGGCCCCGATTGGTCGGCCTCCCGCCGTTTTGTATTCTACGACGCGGAGGTACGGCAAAAGCAGCACGGGCGCAATGGCGATTACCTGGATTGGGAACCGGATCATTCGCAGGATTATCATCCGTCTTTTCTACTGCGTCAGAACCGGGGCGCCCTGACGGTGATAGGGAACGGATACACGCTCGAAGGGATGGGTTGGAGTGCCGGTTCGCCGGGCTTCGATACCATGGATGCCCCGGAGGGCGCGCGCCGCTATTGCGGATGCTATCCCGGCGAGCAGGTCACCGTTATCGGCACGGTCTCGCGCTCCAGCAGCCCCGGGCTTCGAGCAGAACTCGTATACAAGGGAACACCGGAAGATCTGGCGGCGTTTGAGAAGCGATCCGAGGGACCGTTCGACGACGGGGCGGATGCCTTTTTTGCCATGGGCGCTGTTTTCCTGGTCGTGTTCCTGGTTTTCTTCATCGCGAGCCGGTTTCAAGGTAGAGGAGACTTCTTTTCCAACAGGGAATCGGACCTTTCCCGTCGAATGATGGATGTTTGAGGGGAGTTACCGATCCTTGAACGGAGGGAAGATGAAAACGCAGCTATTTGCAGCCCTGGTGATCGCGGCGCCGTTTGCGACTGTCTCCGCGCCGGCTGCTGTTACACCCGCGCTCACCGATCCGGCCTCCGTGGCCCGGCAGATTCAGGAATGGAAGCCGAGCGCGGAAGAACGCATATTTGATACCATCGGCTGGGCCCGGAACCTGATCGACGCCGAAAAACTGGCGCGGGCGAGCCAGCGTCCCGTCTTCCTCTTCACGTATGACGGGCAGATGGCCATTGGGCGCTGCTGAGGCGGCGCCTTCGCGATGAGGGCGGGTCCGCTCTCCGATTCAACCATAATCTCACTTCTGAACCGGTACTTTGTTCCGGTTTACGTCTCTAACGAGGATATTCAGAAAAGCGGCTCGGCGCCTGCCGCTGAAAAGCAGGAGGTTCACCGGATTTTCGCGGAAGGGTACGCTGAAAAACGATCGGTCGGAACGGTCCATGTCTATCTGTTGGCGCCAGATGGACATCTCATCGATTCCATGCACGTTGCGGAGGCGTCCCACACTCCCGCGCTTCTGGGGATGCTCCAGCGTGCAATCACGCAGCTCGGCACGCATCCCGGCGATCCGCTCACCCGGCCGGCCGCGCAATCCCGGCCGCCTGCGTCACTGCCAGGTTCGTTGACTCTTCATCTCATCGCGCGTGGATTCCAAACGGGATCCTGGCGGCAATTTCCGGCCGAAAACTGGATCCAGTTGGATCGGGAGGAATCGTCCCGGCTTCTTCCACCGGCCGGGGTTCATAAAGGGGAGAGCTGGAACCCGGATCCATCGATCGCGCGGACGCTGCTTGTCTATTTCTACCCGCAGACCGAGAACAACGTCCTTTCCTCGAACCAGATCCTCGCTGAGACGCTGCGAGAGACGCTGATTTCGATGAAGGGCGGGCGAAGCGAGGTACGTCTGGATGGCAGCCTCAAAATGAAGCACTCCTTCTATCCCGGGCGTGAAGATAACAAGGTTGTGAACGCCAGCTTTGTTGGCTATCTAACGACGGCCAGCAAGCCGAATCGGATCATTTCGCTCGAGATCGCGACAACGGATGCCGCGTACGATGGCCAGGGTTTCGGGGTGGGTGTGGAGATGGTCCCCGGCCGCGTGGAAACTGCAGCGGGAAACGGCGAGAAGAATCTCATAAGATAGTACGAGTAGGGGCGAAGCATCGCTCAACGCAATACTTCGCCCGTTCCAGAATTTTCAGGAGTTTTGGGGAGCAATACGGGCAGGCTGGTGTCGGAGTCAACGAAGCATTCGTAACTGCGCGTGCATTTCGTGTTTGCTTGCTCTATAGTACTTCAATCCTATAGAATAGATAGCGCCATTCCTCAAGCCGGCAGGTTCGAGAAGCGGCCTGGCGAATGGGTTGATCGACCGACGGAAATGAGATTGGTAATGGCAATCGAGAAGGTTCTTATCGCGGACGATGATGAGGAGATCCTGGAGTACACGAGTCTCCACCTGAGCCGTAAGGGTCTCAAGGTGACGTGCGCCCATAATGGACAGGAGGCGCTGGATAAAATTGAGCAGGAGCTTCCCGATATCGTGCTGCTCGATATCCTGATGCCCCGGCGGGATGGTTGGGAAGTGTGCCGGTTTCTCAAGGCGAATCCGGCCACCCGGCATATCCCGGTTCTGTTTCTGACGTGCAAGGGCCAGGACGAGGACATTTTGAAGATTCACCGCGCCGACGCCGATGGTTATTTTATCAAACCGTTCGATATCGCCGAGCTGGCTCAGCAGGTCGCCAACTGGAAAACCAAAGCCGCCTGATCGACCAGCCGAACGTGGAAACAGCGGCGGCGGACGCCATTTATGATTTCGTGGTAGAGGACGTGGCGCTCTCTCTGCTGGCGCCGCGTTCGGCCGACGCGCTGCTGGACGCGTGGCAGGAGAATGAGGAGCCGCCTTACTGGGCGCGCATCTGGGAGGCGGCCTGGGGTCTCTGCCGGTATCTTTACGGGACGCCGGCGCCCGGTCGCCTGTTGGAGCTTGGCTGTGGAATCGGCGCCGTGGGCTGTTTTGCGGCGAAACTCGGATGGCAGGTGGTGATGACGGATTATCAGGCGGAGGCGATCCGTTACGCCGCTGAAAACCTGCGCCGCAACGGTCTCGCCGCACGCCTGGAGCGGGCCGACTGGCGGAAGTTCGATCCGGAGGGCGATTTCGACCTCGTCGTCGGATCGGACATTCTTTATGACTCTACGAATCACCCCATATTAGCGCCGCTGCTCGCCCGTTTTCTCAAGCGTGGATCGGCCGTGGTCTTAGCTGACCCCGGCCGGCCGGCGGCTCTCAGTTTCGGCGCTGAACGCGAGAAGGAGGGATGGAAGATTCATCTCGAATTCATGGATGGCCCGGATAGCACTGTGGCGCTCTATATTTGCGAATCAGAACGAGGAGAATACCATGATTGAGGCTCAGACCAGTACGATCGATGCCCAGGCGACAGCAACCGCGGTTATCGATAATCCGCTCCGTGCCGGCCTTGCCCGCGAAGAGGCGCCGGAGCCGTGTGTGATCGTGATTTTTGGCGCTACGGGCGACCTGGCGCACCGGAAGCTCTTTCCGGCGCTGTTCGACCTCGCCTGCCAGGGTCAACTTCCCGCCCATTATTCGCTGATCGGCGTGGGTCGCACCGAGATGACCACCGATCAGTTTCGGGAAGATATTCATCAATCCATACTCCAGCATTCCCGCCCGCATACGATGGCGCAGCGCGTGTGGGAGGAGTTTGGCGCGCGGCTTACCCTCCTTTCGGGAGACTTTTCGCAATCCGACTGTTATCAGAATCTCAAGGGTCTCTGCGAGCGTGACGATCAGCAGTTCGAGACGCAGGGGAACCGGCTCTATTTCTTCTCCATCGCGCCCGATATGTTCAACACGGTTTTCAGCCAGCTCTGCGACCATGATCTGCTGTACCGCGACGAGTCCGGACGGCCCTGGACGCGCGTCATGGTGGAGAAGCCCTTTGGGAGCGATCTGGTCAGCGCCACAAAGCTGAACGACTTTATCAGCTCGCGTATCGCAGAGCGACAGATTTTCCGTATTGACCATTATCTGGGTAAAGAGACCGTTCAGAACATCCTCGTCTTTCGATTTGGCAATGGGATATTCGAGCCAATCTGGAACCGCCGATATATTGATCACGTGCAGATAACCGTGAGCGAATCGCTCGGCTCAGAGGCGCGCGGCGCCTATTACGACCACGCCGGAATCTCGCGGGACATGATGCAAAACCACATGCTGCAGGTCCTGAGCCTTACCGGCATGGAGCCGCCGGTGTCTCTCGACCCGGATGACATCCGTGATGAGAAGGTGAAACTGCTCCATGCGGTGCGCCGCCTGAAACCTGAAGAGGTGGCGACGGAGGTGGTGCGCGGCCAGTATGGACCCGGATTTGCCAATGGGAAACCGGCGATCGGATACCGCGACGAGATAGGCGTGGCGAAGGAGAGCGGCACCGAGACTTTCTTAGCCGCCAAAATGTTCATCGACAACTGGCGCTGGGTGGGCGTGCCATTCTACCTCCGGTCGGGCAAACGGCTGCCGCGGCAGGCGACGGAGGTGGTGATCCAGTTCAAGATGCCGCCCCTCTCGCTCTTCCCGCATCTTGAGGACAGTGACGTTGAACCGAACCTGCTGGTGATACATATCCAGCCGGAGGAGGGGATTGCGCTAAAGATGTCCGCCAAGGTGCCGGGACCTACCGTGCGAATCCAGCCGGTGCGGATGGACTTCCGCTATGGCACGGCGTTTGGCGCAGAGTCGCCGTCGGCGTACGAGCGGCTCTTCCTGGACGCCATGATTGGACGCACCACGCTCTTTACACGCCGGGATGAGGTCGAGGCGTCATGGCGGGTGATGATGCCGATTCTGGACGCCTGGAAGACCATGGAGACGCCAAAATTCCCGAATTATGACGCCGGCACCTGGGGCCCGCAGACCGCTTTCGACATGATGGAGCGAGACGGCCGAACCTGGCACCGGCCTTAGTTCGACCACCCGGTCCCCAATAATGGGGAGATTGGGCCATCGGCGCCCGATGCTCCGAACCCTGCTGGGACGAGTACAATAGCGATGTCGAAACCATACCATGCGGAGGGAATGTGCAGATGTCCGAGGTTACAATCGAGGAAGCGACTGAGCGCCTCGGGGAACTGGTGCGTACGACTCCCATCGGCCAGGAGGTGATCCTGGTCCAGGATGGGCGCCCTGTCGCCAGGCTTGTGCCCATCGCGCCATTACCGGGCCCGGTGGCGCGTCGCGGATTCGCTAAGGGACAGGTGCTCTACATGGCTCCCGATTTCGACGAGACTCCGTCGGAATTTGGGGAATACATCGCGTGAAGCTCTTGCTCGACACCCATGCTCTGATCTGGTTCGCAGAGGATGCGCCCCAAATGCCCAACTACGCGAAAGCGCTGCTCGAAGATGTCCACAACGAGAAATGGGTGAGCGTCGCAAGCGTATGGGAGATTGCCATAAAACATAGTCTGGGAAAGTTGCTGCTGGCAAGCCCGCCCGAGAAGTATCTCACTGACATCTTGGATCGAGGAGGAATGTCTCTGGTCCCCGTGCTGTTCGAGCATGCTGTCTATGTCGGTAAACTGGGAGCACACCACCGGGACCCATTTGATCGCCTGATCGTTGCGCAGAGCACCCTTGAGACAATGGCGCTGGTCAGCGGTGACGCAATTCTTGACCTATATGGCATCACTCGATTGTGGGATGCGCCTGAGAAGTCAACCCAACCAAAACCATGAGGATGGAGCTATCCTGCGTGAATCCTATGACATACTGTCAAGGTAAGCAGGCTGGTCCCTGACAGTCCATCCAGGCTGCACACGCTGGCACTGCCCGATGGCACGTTCTATCGAGTGGATCTGATGATCTCTCAGAAGGCGTGAGCGATCACCGCAGCCCGTCGACTCACACGGCAGGAGATTGGCATGAAGGGACAAACTGGGATTGCTGCCCTGCTGCTGGGCGTTATCCTGGCGGCATCGGCTGTCGGTCAGACTGCCCGGGGTACAGCGACCCTGGGCGACGAGATCGCCGCCGGGAACCGGACGCCATCCTACGCCGTCCCGGCCGGCGCCAGCCCTGCCTCGACCGCCGGCCCTCTACCCCGGGGCTGGCGAGATCGAGCTGGCCGTGATCCTCGACAGCTACTCTCGCCGAGTGATCGGATGGGCGCTCGATAATACGATGGAGAGCACGCTCTGCCTGGCGGCTTTGGAGATCGCAATAGAGCAACGCCGGTACCACTGCTCTTCCCGGACCGGGACCGGGATCTGGGCTCCGCTGTCTGCCGTGGATGAGCGCCTGCGCGTAACGTATGTGCGGCAACAACCCGCGTCATTCAACCAAACGGCGCGGTGTGGCGCTCCGGGGCATGAAGCCGAGAAGGTAAACGGGGTATATAAGTTGAAATCTTCAGCGCAGAGCGACACGCGAAACCGAGCAGCCACCCAATCGGAGGTATCATGCGAGATGCAGCAAACATGCCAGGTAGAGGGACGCACCCCGACCGAAAACGTAAGCCCGAAACACATCCGCCTGGAGGGAAACCCTGCGGTGTGGTGCGTTTCGCCATTGCCGGGGAGCTTGATCCGAAGGTATGGCCTGAATGGGCGCTGAGGCACCTGGCCGGGTGCCGTGACTGCCGAGTGTGGACGAGAGGCAGCGAAAACCAAGACGGTGATGCGAGCGGCGGCTCTCCAGGCGGGGATGCCGGTGTGCCCGCCTCGCGCCCTGCCATAGTAGGTTGCTCCGAGCTGCTGGCGACGCCGCCCGCCGTGAGTACAGCCAGGTCTGCCGGTGGAGAGACGGCCACTGGACGGTCGGAACATCCTGGTGGGGCGGCGCCGATCGGCCAGGGGGAACCCGGCGCGCCGGCAGGAACGGGCGCTTACAAATCCGGGAGGAGAAGTCCTGGTGCGCGGCGCCGGGCGAAGGCGACAGCGGAGATCACTCCGGCCGCTTCGCCTTACGTGCAGGAGGCCGGCGCAGCCCTCGCAGAACGCTTCCGGTATGGGGGCTGCATCCGCTACCCGGACCTGGTGCGGCGTCAACTGTTCCACCAGACATACCACCGGGGCTGGGAGTTCCGGCTGGCAGCCGACACACCCAGAGAGCTCGAACAGGTGCGCCAGCTTCTCAGACAGGCAGGCTTCCGGCCGGCCAAGCCTTTCTTGAAACGGGGTCGGATTCTGCAGCCCGTTTACGGCAAGAAGGCAGTCGAGCGTTTCAAGTCTCTGATCGACGCAGACGAGGAGCCACCCGACGGATCGGACCAATAGGAGACCACGCAAATGGCCTGGGCATTCCCGCTGGTGATCGGGTGGCCGGGCTCTACCACTTACAATGGGAAAGTGGCAGCACATGCGCGGTTGCGACGGGGGCATCGCCGTCGGCAGACGCGCTCACGCTCACAGAAGGGGTCAGCGTCGATGGTCAGCGCTATGGACCCGGCGCCCGCCCGAAGGGCGCCGGATCAGTACATCATTGACGAGCTGGCGCCACGGACGACCGCCGCTGTCCGGCCGCTTCGCATCATCCTCTTCGGCTCCGCGGCGCTGGGAACGATGAGCCCGGACAGCGACCTGGACGACCTCGTCTCGGGTCTGCGCCAACAGGGCGCCACGATTCCCGCGGAGGTTGATTCCGCCGTGGTCCTGACGGGCTTCGCCTGGGAGTCGCGCTACCCCGGCTCGGCAGAACCGGTAACCGAGGAGGAACACCAGGAGGCGCTGCGTCACGCCGAGGTGGTTGTTGCGCGGGCGGGCGCCGCCCGCGCCGAAGGCGAGCGAGCAGTCGGACGCGGGTACGCGCGGCCGCTACGAGTCGTCCGGAAGGGAGGGACGGTCCGGCTGGCGCCGCGCCTGTTCTTCCGCGTAGCGCACGCGTAGTTCAGCGACAGCAGCAGTGATCTCCGCTCGCACATCCGCCCGGGTCGTGGCACGCGCTTCCTCCAGCCGGACGATGCTTTGTGTCAAACCGGCGACTGTTTGCTCCAACTCTCTCACACGCCCGGATAGGTTCTCGCCGGCAGTCTGCGACTGGATTCGCTCCATCGCTCGCACTCGGATCTCGGTGTCGCTGCGGAGCGCACGCAGCTCCGTCTGCATCTCCTGGACATGGCGCGTGACCGATACGATGCCTTGCAGTAGTTCCAGCCAGCTAGGCACGAGGCGCGTCCTCTTGCTGCTCGCGCACCGCTCGGCGCCACGCGCGAGCTTCCTCCAGAATGGCAACTACTGACGCGTCAAGTTCTCTCAACGCGACGCTCAACTGATCGATGATGGCTTGCGAAGGCTCCCCTACCTGGTCTTCTCCAACAGTGATGAACTCGCCTTTTCGTGGGCCCGAGATGATGACAGCTTCAGCAGACATTACGACTCCCCTGTGATTCGGATTATACCATCGGAAAGACTTCGGCGCACCTCGAGTCGACACAATTCCACTGCTGAACCGCCGCGAGCCCCCTGCGGTCGCAGTGGTCGCCGGCCGGCTGTCTCCTGACGAGGAACACGAGTTGCACGTGTTGTCGGATCGCTCGGAGGAGGTGAGCATCACCTCGAGTCGCTGTTGGCGCTTGCCCGCCGCCGAGCGCGGGTGTCTGTCTGTCCAGCGGCAGTGTGAAAGGGCAAACAGAGGACTGGCGTCCGTGAGAGTCACAACTCGAAGCCCTGCTTCCGGTACTTCAGCCTGACGATCTCGCCAAACGCCGCTTCGCACGGATCTGCGGATGCAGGCGCCGGCTCTGGCACGAGCTGCTGCGCCTGCTTCACGATGTCGGCGATAGCCTGCTGGAGGCGGGCCTGACGATCGTCGGTCTGCTCCCCGTCGATACGTACGCGCACTTCATCCCCGGGCCGCAAGTCTAGTTGCTTCATGGCCGCCTCGGGAACCCGGAGAAGCCCCCCATCGCCTATTCTGGCTGCGAACGTGACTCCTGACATTTGGAGCCTCCCAACGTGCGGGTGCCGGCGCCGCACTCTTCCACACTATGAGACGATGATCCGGCTCCGCTGGTTGCGCTGGAAGATGGGACGCTCGAGTACCGATTGACGGAATCGGGATACGAACGGAGACGTCTCCGCTCGTATTCGTCAAACAGACGCTTCCACGCTGTCCACTGAGATCCCGGACCGGCGGATGCTCAGCGTGATGCGGCGTCCGCCGGCGTCGAGGGTGAGGGAGCAGGACCCGGGGCCCCGGGGCTGGAACCGAATATCGGTGATGGACTGCCCGGCGAGCGCGGCAACCGCCTGGTTGGCGGCTTCGATCGACGCCCGGTACGCACCGCCGCGCGGCAGCCGGGCGTAGAGCCGGTTGGCGGCCATCTCCGCGTGCGCTCCATGAAGCCGGCGAATCCGGCCGCTCTCCAGGCCCACCTCAAGCAGAGACTGCAGCCATTCCTGCATCTCCGGCGCTATCTCGCCATCGCGGGCTGCCTCACGGAGGCGGCTGTAGGCGGCGCGGGCAGCGTCGGGCAGCGGCTGCTCAATGAGAGCGGAGCACTCTTCATCGAGAAGAGTCTTCTCGTCGTCACGCAGCCGCAGTCTCTCCTCAGACTCGATCTGCTGGAGTCCGGCTGATCCGCCCTGAATTCTACCGCTATCCGCCAATCAGTGGCTCCGCCCCGCGCCCAGCAGCGACTCCAGCTCGTGCTCGAAACCGCCCGTCTCAATGGAGCAGTGCATCCCGCACTCCTTGGGAGCGTCGGTTTCCCACCACCATCGTCCGGACCGGGCCTCGGCGCCCTCCGGGACCTGCCGCGTGCATGGGCTGCATCCGATACTCGGAAAGCCCTTCGCATAGAGCTCGTGCTGAGGCACGTCATGCTTCCGGATGTACTCCAGCACGTCGGTTTCAGGCCAATCCGCAAGCGGATTCAACTTCACGATTCCATCGTGGAGGTGATCCAGCTCGATCTTCTTGACATTCGCCCGCGTGGCCCACTGCTGCCGGCGCATGCCCGTCACCCAGCAGTCCAGGTCCTGAAGGGCATTTTGCAGCGGTAGAACCTTACGAATCTCACAGCATAAAAGCCGCAAGTCCACCGACTGATAGAAGAGATTGGGTCCGTGCTTGCCAACCATTCGCTCGACGTGCTCCGCACGGGGATAGCGCACCTCAATCGGGATACCGTACTTTTCCCGGACCCGCTCGATCATCTGATGAGTCTCTTCAGGCAGCCGTCCGGTATCGATCGTGACGACCCGAACATCCGGGTTCATCCGATGCGCCATGTCCAGAAGAACCATCGTTTCACGCTGAAACGTTGTAAAAATGGCGATGCGTCGGCCAAATCGGTCGAAAGCCCATTCCAAGATCTCTTCGGGCTGCGCGTCATCAAAGAACGCGTCCAGCTCTCCGATAGTCACGTCATCCAATCTCACAGGCGCCTCGAACATCATCGGCGGTTCCATTGCAATGGCTGGCGTCATGTACCCCTGTCCCCTTCTTGACTGAATCTCTGGCGGCTTGCGTTTGAGCCGACTTGAATATAAACGCCGGGAAGCCTCACTTCCCGTGCACGATTACGCTTGACCTGCTTTACTTCCCCTGAGCGATCATGGTGAGCTCTTCGTCGGTGTGCGCGTCGTAGAACGCCTGGATTGGCTGCCCTTCAAATTCGGCAAGATACGCTCTCACCAGCCGCTCGGCAAAGAATTTAGCCTGCGGGGCGGGCACCCGGCGGAGCAGCGGCTTACCGATGCGCGCTCCCGGACCCAACCGGCCGCGAAGGAAGATGTCGTATCCCGGCTCTTTGCGACCATCCGGGTTGGTCAATGTCGTCCCTTGAAACCCGAGGTCTCCCACGTGGTGCTGGCCGCACGCATGAGGACATCCATCCACGTTGACGTGAAGATTCGCGACCCGGTCTCCGAACTGCTCGGTGAGATGAGCCACCAGCTCAACGACCATCGGCTTGGTGGGACCGACGGCAAAGTTGCACTGTGGATTGCCGGTGCAGCCGATGCTGGAACCGTGAATCGCGTTCACGTTGAACTCGATCCCGATATCACGCATCCGGCTGATCACCCGGTCGATGTTCTTCTCACGTACGCCGGTCAGGATCAGGTTCTGCTCACGGGTCAGCCGGAAATCGGAACCATATTCATCGAGAACGCCTGCAATGCCAGTGAGCTGCTCACCGGATATAAGGCCGGGGAAGACCGGGAAACCTATATAGAAGAGACCCGGCTGCTTCTGGGGATTGATCCCCATATGCTCCGTACGGCCAATCGGTTTCGGGTCCTCGGAGAGGTCTTCCAGTTTCCATCCGAGCTTCTGTTCCACTCGCTCCCGCACTGCCGCCGCTCCATCATCATCCACCATAAACTTAAACCGGGCATGGTTGCGCGACCGGCGAAACCGCATATCATTGCGCCAGACGTCCATCATCGCCTGCTGCAGCTCCAGGGCGCGCTCTTTGGGCACGAACGCTTTGAATGATTGAGCAATACGGGCATAGGTAGAGAGGCCGCCTCCCACCCAGATAGCGAACCCCTCGCGTCCTTCGTGAATCATTCCCACCAGGCCGACATCATGGATTTCGGGGGCGTTACAGTGGTACGGGCAAGCCGAGATGCTGTGCTTATGTTTTCTCGGCAGATTCCCATACTCATGGTTTCCGTAGAAAATCCGCGCCGTCTCCATCACAACCGGAGTGGGGTCGAAATACTCGTTGGCGTCGACTCCTGCAGCCGGACATCCCGTGATATTCCGGAGATTGTCCCCACAGGCGCCAGCCGTCGTTAATCCCGCACGGTCGAGAGTGGCGAAGATCTCCGGCAAGTCCGGTATATGCACGTGATGAATCTGAATATCCTGCCGGGTCGTCAGCTCTCCGCTATTTTCGCCGTGCCGGATCGAAATCTCGCCGATCGTTCGAAGTCTTGCCGGGCTTAAGATCCCATTAGGGATCTTCACCCGCATCATAAAACTTCCGACCTTCGGCTTGTCGTGATAGAGGCCGTACCATTGGAGCCGGAGAATATCATCCTCCGGGATCGCCTCGTATGGCATATTGATGAGCGCGGGAAGATCGTTGATGACGTCGAGCGGATGCTTTTCCTTCTTCAGTCGCTCCGTTGGGTTGACCTTAAGGATGTCCTCGTATGTCAGCGCGGCCGCGGGCGCCGTCACAGCCTGCTGGCTCTTCCTTCGTTCCCGTAGGAGACGGGCTCTCTCCAATTCCTCGTTCATTATGCGACGCTCCCGATCCCTGCCAAACCAATCATGACTAACCTGCTAATGATACTCATAATTTAGCAGATTTGAGTCCAAAGATCAACGGGAAGCTATGGTGCGAGTGAAATGGAGCTTATGTACAGCGCCTATCTCTTTGACCAGGACGGTACCATTTATCTCGGTGACGAACTGCTGCCCGGCGCGGCGGAGACGGTCGCGGCGGTGCGTGCGGCTGGCAAACGCACGATCTTTCTCTCCAACAACCCGACCAGAACACGCGATCAGTACGCCGCGAAACTGAGCCAGATGGGAGTCCCGACGCCGATCGAAGATATCGTAAACTCGTCGTTCGTTCTGGTCGAGTGGCTGCGACGGACGGCTCCCCAGGCGCGCCTGTTTGTTGTCGGCGAGGCGCCGATCAAGAACGAGCTCACGAGCGCCGGTTTTCAACTCTCGGAGACCGCCGGCGAGATCGACATCGTGGTCGCCTCATTCGACCGCACCTTCAATTACGGCAAGCTGCAGGTGGCGTTCGACGCAATCGCCGCCGGAGCGCGCCTGGTGGCGACCAATCCCGATCGCTACTGCCCGGTACCGGGCGGCGGCCAGCCGGATTGCGCCGCGATCATTGCGGCCATCGAGGCTTGTACGGGCGTCCGGTGCGACCCCATCGTCGGCAAGCCTTCGCCAATCATGGTCTCGATGATCATGTCGCGATTGGATCTGCCTCCCGATAGGTGCATAATGGTGGGCGATCGCCTTGAGACCGACATCAAAATGGGAATCGAGGCCGGCATGGCGACCTGCCTGGTTCTCACCGGAGACGCCACCCGTGAAAAGCTGGCCGCGTCGGGACTCCATCCCACACTGGTGCTCGATCGAATCGATGGACTGTTGGAAGCGCCGGCTGCGGTGACCGTAGTACCTGACACCTAACACCTAACACCTAATCCCTAACACCTAATCCCTATGATCCGAGACAAAGCGCTAAGCCAGATGGAGGAGAGCAAAGAACCGTGGGATTTTCTGGTGATCGGCGGCGGCGCGACTGGCCTGGGCAGCGCGGTCGACGCGTCGGCCCGGGGTTATCGCACGCTGCTGGTGGAACAGCACGACTTCGCCAAAGGCACGTCGAGCCGGAGCACCAAGCTGGCGCATGGTGGCGTGCGCTACCTCAAGCAGGGGAATATCTCACTGGTGCTGGAGGCGCTGAACGAACGAGGGCTGCTCGTCGAGAACGCGCCGCACCTGGTTCATCACCTTTCATTTATCGTTCCTATCTACAACTGGTGGGAGGGGCCATTTTACGGCATCGGGATGAAGATCTACGACCGGATGGCAGGCAAACTGGGCCTGACTCCCTCGCGGCGCCTCTCCAAAGAACGGACAATCCGATTGATTCCAACCATTGAGCAGCATGGACTCCAGGGCGGCGTGTCCTATTACGATGGTCAGTTCGATGACTCGCGGCTGGCAATCAATTTAGCGCAAACGGTTTTCGATCTTGGCGGCGTCGCGTTGAACTACATGAAAGTCGTCGACCTGATCCGGAAAGACGACCTGGTTTGCGGAGCGCGTGTGCGGGATGAAGAAACCGGCCTTGAGCACACCGTTTATGCCAGAACGGTCATCAACGCCACGGGTGTTTTTTGCGATACGATCCGGCAGATGGACGATCCGGACGCGACCGCTATTATCGCTCCCAGCCAGGGTGCCCATTTAGTGCTCCCCAAGGCGTTTTTACCGGGCGATTCCGCCATTATGGTACCCCACACGCCCGATGGCCGGGTGCTTTTCGCCGTCCCGTGGCACGATCACGTCGTGGTTGGCACGACCGATATCGCCGTGGAAAGCGTGTCGCTGGAGCCACAGCCGATGGATGAAGAAATCGATTTCATCCTCACTAACACCGCGAAGTACCTGAGCAAAGCACCCGAACGGAGCGATGTTCTGAGTGTTTACGCCGGGCTGCGGCCGCTCGTGAAGATGGGTGACGCCAAGAACAGCGCAGCCATGTCACGGGATCATACCGTACTGATATCCAACTCGGGTCTGGTGACGATCACCGGCGGCAAATGGACGACGTACCGGAAGATGGCCGAAGACGTTATCGACCAGGCGCAGACGGTCGCCGGCTTCGATCAGCGCCCCTGTAATACAGAACGGCTGCAGATTCATGGCTGGACCCGCCAGACCATTCCGGAGCCGGGCCTGCGCGTCTATGGCGCAGACGCGGCCCGGCTGAGAGAAACACTCCGGGACGATCCGGATCTTGGTGGGAGAATCCATCCTGACCTGCCATACGTGGGTGCTCAGGTAGTCTGGGCGGTGCGCGAAGAAATGGCCCGGACGGTGGAAGACGTGCTGGCACGCCGGACACGAGCGCTCCTGCTTGGAGCGAAAGCAAGTATGGCGGCCGCGCCCGGTGTAGCGAGTATTATGGCCCGAGAGCTCAAACGAAACCGGCAATGGGAACAGCACTCGGTGGAGGAATATCGACGGGTGGCGAAGGGGTACGTGTGCTAAAAAGGATGAAGGATGAAGGACGGTGAGTGGGTGAGTGAGTGAGATGGTGCGACGGTGAGAGGGAGCGCCGTGGTCGACCCCGGAGCGGTTTTGCCAATACAGACCGCCAATTTATTGGCGGTTGGAGGGACGACCGGGCTTTGGACCCTGCGGTAGGCCCCCCGGCCCCAATAATGGAGGATCGCCCGCCCGATATTCCTGCGATTGCCCCTGCCCCCAACAACTCATCCTTCCCCACACTACGCCACACACAACGCGAACGCCGCGACTACCTATCGGAACCCGGCTCAAATCCGGCGCCGGTCGTACGGTCAAACGACCCCCGCCGCGAAGGCATGCCCGGTTGACCCGTAACTTTGTAGGGGCGAAGCATTCGCATCAGATCTCTCGTAGCCGTAACTCCTCCGGCGAATGCTTTGCTCCCACGCGCCGCCCAATGCGAACGCCAACGCAACCCGCCCAATGGTGGGAGAGTCTTCGTCCGGTAGTCACGTGGGCCCTGCCGCGTATTTTATACGACAGCGGCGCCGCGCAATTCGCTTTCCCTTACAACTCCGGGAGTCGGATAAGTTCGGGCCCTGGCTGCGGCGGACCGCCGCCAACCGCTGCGCCTCAAGAGATTTCTCGATCCGGATGTCCTGGTCGGGGGCTCCTGGCTGGAGACGCACGCTTCTTCCGGTCCTTCAGCGCCGGAGATACACCGCGGCGGTCTCGAAAGCTTCTTCTGGCGTCCCTTGCATCTCGCCTGTGTTGAAAAAGGATGGCTCGTACCGCTCATTGCTGTAGGTGTAGAAGGCCATGCTCCACCGATCCTCGTCGCCAAAGTACCGGAGCCGGCATAGATGCACGGGCACCGCGCGCAGCCGGGCCAGATGCTCTTCGCGCGTTTCGCCCAGGCTTTGAAGCGGTTGAGGGGAGGGATCTTCGGGTTCCGTGTAGGCATCAATGTAACAATGCGCCCCCCGGAAACGGACTTCGATACGGTTGAAAGCCCCGGCGTAGTGCTCTCGGGCATAAGCCTGGATGCGCTCTTCGGTGCGCCGTCGAACCGCGTCGGGAACCGTGACTCCCCCAGTATGAGGGTTGTACACCCACTGCCTCATATCCACCACACCTCCACCACGAGAGTCGGCCCTAGCAATCGCAGGATAGGCAGATCCGTTGAATTATAACAAGTTTTCGGGATCGAATCCCGCCTGGACTGGCGAAGTTACGGGGCGCTGCGACTCGGAACGGCCTGGCAGTGGCCCCGGCCACACGCGCCCGGAGCATTACCCGGAGCGCAGCGGAAGGGTAAGCTGTCGGACTCGATGTGGGTGTTAAGCAGCCCATTGGCACCGCGGCGCAGGTTACGGGTTCTTCAGGAATCTCAAATAGAAGGCTGCAAACACCAGGACAATGCCGACGTTCACTATCAGTCGTTCCCATAGCCGATTCCTGAAGAACAGTATATCTACTCCAACGACAACGGCAATCAACACCACAACGTAAAGCACGACAGACATGTTTCTTGCCATTTCAATCTCCCGTTCAAATATATCAACAGCCGGCTACCCATGGGGCGCCGAATTCACCTCCAGATCGGGATGCGGCGACGATT
>DASRZA010000069.1:0-5037 GCA_035686845.1 Armatimonadota bacterium
TGGATTGGCCGGGAGGCGTTTCCAGTGATGGATGCCATCTTTTGAGCGCGCGAGGCCGATCTGAGCGTGATCTATGTCGCGAAAGCCGATGTAGAACATATAATACCAACCGCCGTGACGCGTCACCTGACAGGCCGTGACCTTGTACCGCTCCCACGCGTTCGCCGGATCTGCGCGAAAGATCGGGTTTTCGGGCAGCTTAGACCATGTCTTGCCGTCGGCGCTGGTGGCGTAACCAATGGCATCCGGTTCGTACTGGTCGCCGGCGGAATACCACATCCGAAAACGCTTCGCGTCTCGATCCCATTCAACGTCCGGGCACATTACCGCAACCTTCTCCCATGGCTGGTCGGGCGATAGCACCGGGGTTTTGCTGGCGCGAATCCAGTTTTTGCCGTCCTTACTCGTGGCATAACCAATCCACGAATGGCCGCGCGCCTGCCCTGTATACCACATATGATACCCATCGGGCCGCTTGACGACGGACGGGCGATTGATGTCCGCCTCCCAGTCGTCGTCCGGGTTCGGGCCGAGCGCAATCTGCGGTTTGCTCCAATGCACGCCGTCCGTGCTTTCCACGAGCGCGACGCTCTTTTGCGGACGCCAGGAAAACCACATCCGGTATTTACCTTCGTCCGTCAGCACACAAACGTCAAAACAGGTCCCAAGTGAACCACCCAGCACCGGGTTGGACCCGGACTTGATCCAGCCGGCGCTGGTTTCCGGGCCCGGTTGATCGGGCGGCTGCGCCTGGGACTGAGTCAGGGCCAGCAGGATAGGAGCAGCGGCGAGAACGAGGAGTTGGTATTTCATGGGTTCAGGCTTCGATAACGTCTAATTTTGTCGCCGAAGGGATTCGGTTCCTACAATTGGCCCGGTTATCACCCCGCGTTAATCGCCGAAGGGATTCGGCTCCTACAATTGGCCCGGTTATCACCCCGCGTCAATCGCCGAAGGGATTCGGCTCCTACATCGGCAAACCGTCCTCCGTCCTTCGTCCTCCGTCCGTGCCCTGCGCTAAATCGGCCCATTCGGCAATTCATTCCTCAAATCCGGGGGCATGTTCCAAATGACCTCAACACCTTTGACTTTAACGCCGGGCGAGAGGACGAGATGACGCACGCCGCCATCCCGGAAGATCAGATCACAGCTCAGCCGATCGCCCTTAAACGCGCCGGGCAGCCAGGCCGCGACGGCGGCTGCGGGCTGGCTGCCATCCGCCGGCTTGCAATATTCCCGAACCGGAGCATTGGCGAACCGGACCCAGGCGATGGGCCGCTTGTCGAAGACGGAGATACCGACGTAACGCCAGTCGCGCGGGGATGGTATCGCATTCACGGCGCCTCCACCTCGCGGTTTCGGCTCAACCGCGGTCCACCGGGGATCCATAAGGCTCCACCATCGATTGCTGTACACGTATTTGATCGGAGGGTTGCTTGACGTTCGCAGGGAAATAGATTGAAGCCTGGTACCCGACCTTAGCAGCGCGGTCATACGACCTGGATCGGATCGCTGCTGCGGCCAGTTCGTGAACTTAACCTCGTACCGATACCGATTTGAGCTCAAGCCTTTGATCAGGAGCGGCGCCCATTCGGCGTCAATCCAAAGCGCCCGGCAGCCCGGCACGGAGACGGAAGCGAGGTTGGAACCGGGCTGCTGGTTTATCCAGACTATCGCAAAACCATTCGAGCTTTGCGCGGGCTCGGGAGCTTGGTTTGCGCTCTCCCGCACGTGGTTCAGTATCTCCCACATTGGGAGGTCCGTTTTCGGCCGAGACGTTCCCGGTGGCTGCGATACTTCGATATTAAAAAGGTTGATGTGCGCCCAGATACCGACCCAGATTGGTGAGAGTGAAAGACTCGTGACGGCGAGGAGGGACATTGCAAACGTCAGAGCGGTGAACCGGTCAGCCCCGGGTCGCTTCGGCGCCGGAACGGGAGGACGCTCAAATTTCGGTTTCTTATTGCGGGCCAGGAATCGATCCCGGACCCGCGCTTCGGGAATGAACTCGCCGCGGTTGTGGGGACTCCGGTAGAGGTTGGCCCGGTTCACAATTAGCGCGAAAAGATCGCGGCGGACCGCGCCATTATAGCCCGGCATGGCGATCTTCAGCGTCTCATCGTCAGTTTTCAGTGTGATCGTGGAGCGACGCTTGAAGCGAGCCAATCGAATGTCGCCCCAGTTCAGAGCACGACTGCCCTTTCGCGTGGTAACGCCAATACCGGCGTCATCGGTGGTGAGGTACCGGGGGCGGCGTAAATGCTGATACGCGACCCAGAGACTGAATAAAAAGAAAACGGCGACACCGCAATCCATCCAGTCCCAGCCCGGACTCGCGACAATCTTCGACTGGCCGGGCAGGCCCATCTGGCGGGACGCCGCGTCGAGGCGCTGGAGCCCTACGTCGATATATCTAGCGAATAGAAACGACCCGGTCCACAGGACCACCCACCCCGCGTCGGTGGCCACTTTGAATCTGAGGCGCCATGGATTCGGCGCCCAGACCCGCGCCTCACCCTGGGCGCCCGGCTGACTTCCGCCTAATAACGTTGGGGCATGCGTTCGCGCTTCGGAATGCGCTTCGGACGCCGTACTTCCATGATCATCCACAATGCCTTCCCCCATATGGCCGGTCAGACACAACCGGCCGTTACATTTACAGCGGTCATCGCCGATAGATTGGGCTCCTACAATGGAGAGGTCATCACCCCGCATAAATCGCCGAAGGGATTCGGCTCCTACATCCGGGCCCCAGACCCGTGTCTCCTGGTAATTGATCCTTCAGTTTCGCCGGAAGTTGCCAGAGGACCTTTATTCCCTTAACACGAGCGCCGGGCGAGAGCACGAGGCGGCGCATGCCGCGCCTACACTGGACGGTTCGCCCTTGCCCGCGTCTGTTTCATGGCCGTGATTTCCACAAGCCAATCGAGCCACTACTCCGATTCTTGGCGACGTCCTCATTAGAGGAGCCGTATGCGGCCATTAGAAGTGAGCCATCCTTGTCCACGATGACGTCGGGCGCGAGGACGCCATGATCATCCCATGTACCGGGTGGGCCCGGGCGTAAGACCGGATTATGGGCGCAGCGCGACCAGTGGATACCGTCATCCGACATTGCCAGGCCGATCTGCAGCCTCTTGTTGATATGCGGGGTACCTGAGTACCACAGCCAGTACTTGCCCTTGTAGTAGATCGCCGCCGGCTCAAGGAGCTCCTCATCCCATGCACCTGCCTTGCCTTCAAGGACCGGGTTGTGGGGGTACGGGGTCCACTTAACTCGATCCTTCGAAGTCAGCAGGCCGATACCCTGGCGTGGGACGGCCCCACCAATTCCCCAGGCGCAGTAGTAGAGACGCCAGATCCCATCCGGGCCGCGCAGTACCGTTGGACCTGACACGAGCGTACCGTCCCATGCCTTCGCCTCAGGGCGATAGATTGGAGCGGATGGGCGGCGCCAAATCGTTCCTTCGATGTTCTCCGATTCCATCTGGCCCAGGGCCGGCCTTAGAAAGCCGGTCGGACCGGATCGCTCGGTATATCCCAGGTACCACATAGTCCATCCATGCCCTGATGCGTTCACCCGAACGGTTGGCGTCTCCACATATCGGTCCCATGCGCCGACATCCCCCAATGGAACGACGGGCTTCTCCGGTTCTACGATCAGGTGGGGGAAAACCGCATTATTGGCGGCGGCTCTTCCCGTCCACGGACCATCAGCCGCAAACGCCCCATTGGCTCGCTTGCGAATGCCCATCGTTGTGAACCACATCGTCAGTGATCCATCGGCGCGCCTCTGGATCGTCGGATCGGTGGCGCCCGCGGTTCTCCAGGAGAGCCCGCTGCTCCCGGTCACGAGTGGGTCTCCAGCCAGCGGCTCCCAGATAATACCCAACGGATTCTTGATATGGGCCCTGTTACGGTTGGGAACTTCCGCCTCAATCTTCGAGCTGCTGCTATTCGCGTTGAAGCACCGCGCGGCAATCCCGCCCGCCACAAGAACGGCAGCTGCAATCACCGCCGCCATTTTCCTTGTTGGCCTGATCATCACCTTGATTACCCCTTCCGGGGACGCCACGAATTGCATTCCGTTTCAATAATTGGCCGTCGGCTCGCCCGTCAGCGCCTGTTCGGTCTTCACCAATGGGAAGAGGCAGCCATCCGCTCCTCCAGAGCCGACAGATTGCAGCGCCCTCGTGCCGTGCGTATCGAGCATCGAAACTCGCGCTCGTGCCCTCCGCGTCTCCGGTTGCTCGTAGAAGAGCGCGTCCTCGAAGGACTGCTGATTGATGCCGCGCCGCTCCGGGCGCCTCGCTGCCTACGCGCCGCACTCTAACAAAGAATCAGCGCCCCATAAACAGAACTATGGTGCAGGTCGGGCGACTTGGACCTTCGAACTACGTGGCTGAGTTCCGGCAGTCCGAAACATCCCGGCGACGTGTACCGCCACGTCGGGCTTCTATGGACAGGTGGATCCAGGTCGGGAAGTTGCAACTGACTCTGGTACCGGCGCGGGCCTTTGGTTTGCGCATCCCCGCATGGGATTCGGTGTTAGTCGCCGGAAGAGGCCGAGCTCCCGCGCGGGAGGAAAACCACCCGCGCGGGAGCGATGCAGCTTATTTATCGGCGCTGTGATCTGTTTTGATCTGCGCCTGCGCTGCGGCGAGCCGGGCAATCGGGACCCGGTACGGCGAGCAGCTCACGTACGTCAGGCCGATCCGATCACAGAACTTCACAGTGTCGGGATCCCCGCCGTGTTCGCCACAAATGCCCAGCTTGATGTCCGGCCGGACCTTCTTCGCATCCTCGATGCAGATCTGCATCAGCCGCCCCACGCCCACCTGGTCGAGTGTCTGGAACGGGTCGGCGGGGAAGATCTTCTTCTCCACGTACTCGCTGATAATGGTTCCGGCGTCGTCCCGGCTGATGGCGTAGACCGTCTGGGTCAGGTCGTTGGTGCCGAAAGAGAAGAACTCGGCGTATTTGGCGATCTCACCGGCTGTCAGCGCTGCTCGCGGCACCTCGATCATGGTACCGAAC
>DASRZA010000070.1:0-12594 GCA_035686845.1 Armatimonadota bacterium
CATGCAGCGGGCTCTCAACTACCCGTTGAGGCTGCTGGAGCCACATCTGTATCACAGGCTAAACCATACGGTTCCCGACTATCGCGTGGCGCTTCTTTCGCTCGTTGATGTTCTTCAAACCCTCACGCAGACCTTCAGTGAAGCCTACAGTGAGCGTCAGATGAAGAACTATTACAACGAAGTGAGTATCATGCTCCACCGGATCAAGAACAAGCTCACACCCGTCGTGACCACGATGGAGACGATCCTGATGATCCCCAAAGAAGGGGCCGACATGGATGAGGCCGACATGGTCGGGGATCCGATGGTGATAACAACTCCCGAAGCGGAGGCGCTGAATGACTGGCTTCAGCGCACCGATGCTCTTCTGACCCTGATCGGTGAGACCTTCGACGAACAGGCGGGAGAGAATGAGGATCGCCCCGGCCCGGACGCCGCGGCGCTGCAGGCCGCATGGCGCGACTACCAGGCGCACGTTCAGGAGCGCCAGGCGGTGATCGACAATGTCCGATACAAGCTCGACGTTAGCACGATGGAAATGGTGAACGAGCTGCTGAACATGGCTTATGAAGCCGGACGCGTCACCAATGAGCTGGCGATGGAGCTTCAGTTGCGGCAAAATGAGCTCTACCAGCGAGAACCGCCTCGACGTGTGGAAATGGACATCTACGACCTGGTGAAGCGCGCGTATGAGGAATCCGTGCCGGAGGCGCAGTCGCGCAACCAAACGTACGAATTGTCCGCGGAAGATCGCGGAGTTTACGTGTTTGGCGTCGAAGCGGAATTGAAGCGCCCGTTCATCCAGATCATCGAAAACGCCATTAAGTATACACCGGTCGGTGGGACGGTGACGGTACGGTTGGAATATGAGCCGAATCACATCCTCTTCGCAGTGAAAGACACTGGAATTGGTATTCCGCCCGGCGAAGAGGGATCCGTGTTCGGACTGTGTGAGCGCTGCTCAAACGCCACCGAGTTCAATAAATCAGGGACGGGCACCGGCCTTTATAACGACAGGAAGACCATCCTTCACCATAATGGGGAGATATGGGTTGAGTCCGAAGGCGTGGGGAAAGGCAGCACTTTCTTTATCCGACTGCCAATTCACAGCCGGAAAATGTGAGAGCGGACGGAGGACGAAGGGCGTGGGGTGGCGCCAGGCGCCTCGCGCCCCCGGGGCCTTCGCCGTCTCTCAAGATCCTGTAACGTGGAATTCTCGCCAGCCGGCGTGATCGATGCTCATGTAGGGGAGTCGAGAGTCGGCCGCGACGAACCAATCGTGGCGGTTGGCGAGCTGGCTGAGAGGCATACTAACTTCAATCTCATTCCGTGCCGCATGAGCGGCCGCTCCCGGAATGTCGGTTTTGAGCCGGCCCGCTCGAACCGTTGCGTAGAGCGAGCTTCCAACCGGACCGGCAGCGTTTTTAAGCCGGAGCGTGTACGAAACTCTCGGGGAAACCATTCCGCGCACCTCCACCCAAAAGCTGACATCGTCTCCCTTTTGGCCGGCTCGGATCGCCCGGATGTTGCCACCGGGCTCAACAGCCCGTATGAACGTGTCGCTCAGCGGACTCTCTTCAATCATAACGGATGGCCGCGGCGAGGAGGACACCCGGATCCGGGCCGGCGCGATGCTCCCATAACATTCGGTCCTCCGCACAAAACTCATTAAGAACCGACCGGTGACCGCTATTTGACTCCGGTACTGATCAACGGCAAGATGTTTGGCCTGTTCTTCTCCCGCCGTGAGCGGGAATTCTGACCACCGGGTATCGGTATGCGCCAGACTGAAAGGTGGGGCCAGCCGCACGCGTGGATGGTATCCCTGCGGCACGGGCCAGTCTCCGTGATGTACGACATAGAACTGGCAGCGCATCTCACGCGCCCAATCGGCCGCGTGGGTACGACTTCCGTTTCCGGAAGCCTCAGCCCTGCGAGAGAGATCGGCGATCGCGGCGCGAACGAAGCTGCTCGTGGCCCAGTGATCCGGGTGATCGTCATTGGGATGGGGCAGCAGCACAAGGTCTGGCTTAAACCTCGTAAGACACTGCTCCACGTCTGAAAGTACGGCGGCGCCGCAGTACGGCTGACCGCAATGGGACGAATCCTCATAAGGATTGTGGTCGCAACCGGTGAAGCGTGAGAAGTACGGCTTCGAACGGGACCAATTGGAATTCCAAAGAACAGCCAGCCCCTGGTCGGGAAAGCCCAGAAACGTGATATGGCTGCGCGGCACACCCAACGCCGCATCCGCTTTGATTGTCTCCGTCTGGCGCGCCAGTGCGAACTTACGTAGCAGCGCCGTTGTGATACGAATCTGCTTATAATGCCAGGCTGCTGCAACCTCGAAGCCGTCGCCATTCGTCATCATGACAACTCGAACGTCGGCGCCGGCGCGCACCGCGGCGTTGATGAACCCTCCTGCCCCAAGTGTCTCGTCATCACAGTGTGGTGAGAATACCATGATGCGCTCACCCGCATACGGCGAGGGTGTTAGACGAAACGGGACGCGATCTTCAGAGGCGTTTGAGGAGTGAATTCGCCAGCAGATGACCAGGGCGGCGCTCGCCGATAGGAGCGCCGCCCCCAGGAAACAGCGGACCGCAAGGCGGAGCCGTGATCGCGCGCCTCGCGGTCGACTGGCCGACAAACAAGGCAATGAGGACTTCATGTTCAGTGACCCTTCTTCTTCTTGATCTGCCGAACCTCGCGAGCTACGAGCCGATAATCAAGGTAGCGCGGATCAATTCGAATCTCTATAACTCGGGGCGGGCCGGGCGATACAACCGACCCGGCCCAGCAGAATCATGAGCGCCGGGGTCGAAGGAACGCGGGAATATCCAGCTCGTTCTCGACGACCGGGGTTGATGACGCCATAACCGGGCGGGAGTTCGAGCCGTCCTCACGTATCGGTTCCATCACCGGTTCCAGCCGCCCGGTTCCATCGAAGCCCGTGGCCAGAACAGTGATTCGTATCTCGTCGCCGAGCGCAGGATCGGTGACGGCGCCGAAGATGATCTGCGCGTCGTCAATATCGGTCGCGCCGTAAATAACCTCGGCAGCCTCATTGACCTCTGCGAGAGTGAGATCAGACCCGGCGGTGATGTTGAATAAAACGCCTCGAGCGCCCTGGATAGTCTCCTCGAGCAGAGGGCTGGAAATCGCTTCTCGCGCTGCGGTCTCAGCGCGGTTCTCGCCACTTGCCTGGCCAATGCCCATCATCGCTGAGCCAGCGTTCACCATAATCGCCTTGACGTCCGCGAAGTCCACATTGATGAGACCGGGGACCATGATGATGTCAGATATGCCTTTTACGCCCTGCCGGAGCACGTCATCCGCCATTCGGAACGCGTCCTCAAGGCGGGTATCCTTCCGAGCCACGTCAAGAAGGCGCTGGTTGGGAATGACGATAACCGTGTCAACATGCTCGCGGATAGCGGCGATGCCCTGCTCCGCGATTCGCATCCTCTTTCTGCCTTCAAAACCAAATGGTTTCGTAACGACCGCTACAGTGAGCGCGCCACGCTCTTTGGCGACTTCTGCAACCACCGGCGCGCCGCCCGTGCCGGTACCGCCACCCATTCCGGCGGTAATGAAAATCATGTCGGCGCCATCGAGCGACTTAAGAATGTCCTGGCGACTCTCCTCCGCGGCCTTCTTACCAACGTCGGGATCCGCGCCAGCGCCAAGACCGCGCGTTAGATCTTCGCCAATCTGTAGGACGCGCTCCGCCTGCGAAAGTCCGAGCGCCTGAGCATCCGTATTCAGAGCGAGGAATTCGACACCCGTCATCCCGGCTTCGATCATTCGATTGATCGCGTTACAGCCGCCTCCGCCCACGCCCACCACCTTTATCCTGGCCATTACCTGGTCGTCTGGTCGAGCCATTCTCTCTCCTCTATTCATCCTTCTGATTCACCCCCTCGCTGGTGGAAAAGAATTGGTTTACGGCCGGGTTCAGAGACTTCTGCCGCAGACGTCCGGCCCGCCGATAAAACCGGCCGATCTCAGCCCGCGAACAGCCGGCTGAACCAGCCTCGCAACTGGTCAAAAGCGCGGGCCAAAAAATGTTGTGGGCTAACTTCCTGCCGCTCCCGCGCCTGCCGCGCCGCCGCGAAGTACAGCAGTCCGATGCCGGTCGCGTAGACCGGACTTTCAAGCTCGAGAGCGCCCAGGTTCCTCGGCCTGCCCACTCGCGTCGGCAGCTCCAAAATCTCCTGCGCGAGCTCGGGAGCGCCGTGCAGAAGACTTCCCCCTCCTGTGAGCACCGCGGACGTGAGGGTATCTTGAAATCCGTGGCGTCGCAGCTCCTCACGCACGAGGTGATACAGTTCCTGCATCCGCGGCTCGATGATGTCCGCGACGGCCTGCCGGGTCATGGGACGAGTCGCTCCACCCTCTACCGATGGCACGTTCAGCAGGTCATTCACCGCAACGAGTGAAGCGAGAGCGCAGCCACACTCAATCTTGAGTCTCTCCGCCTCCGTTCGCGATGTCTTCAAACCAACCGTAAGGTCGTTCGTCACATGATTCCCACCCACCGGAATCACGCTGGTATGGGCGATCGCTCCATCGATTACCACTGCGACATCCGTAGTTCCACCGCCGATGTCGATCATGACGACACCAAGCTCCTTCTCCGCCGGTGTTAGCACCGCCTCACAACTCGCCACCGGTTCCAAAACCATGGAATCGACAGTCAGACCGGCATGTTCAACGCACTTGAGGACATTCTGCAGAAACGATGAGCTTCCGGTGATCACGTGCGTGTCGACTTCGAGTCGACAGCCGCTCATTCCAACCGGTCGACGAACCCCCTCCTGCCCATCCACCGAAAAACCGCGAGGAAGAACATGGATAACCTCTCGGCCGGAAGGCACCGGCGTCGAACGAGCGTTTTCCAACACCTTCTGAACATCATGCTCGCTGATCTCCCGATTCGCGTGCGTGATGCTCGTCACTGCGCGACTGTTCATCGAAGAGACGTGTTCTCCGGTTACGCCAACGACAGAAGAATTGATCTCGACTCCTGTGGCGCCAGACGCGGCGGTCACCGCCGCGCGGATGTCACGGGTAGTGGCGTCCAAATCCACCACAACGCCTTTGCGAAGCCCCTCGGAGGGGCTCTGGCCCATACCGAGGACGCGAATGTTGCCGTCCGAGTCCAGATCACCCACGATGGCGCAAATCTTGGTGGTACCGACGTCGAGGGCTACGATGATCTGATTCTGGGTCACTACAGGCCCTCGGAGCGCGACTCAGGCAATACGCCGAGTCGTCGTACTGCCAAGATTATTCACCGCCGGGTCATGATCTCCTGCCGGCAGACGAGCCTCGCGTCGTGCGACGATCCAATGGGTCCGGATGAGTGAAAGGTTTTGGAAGATGCGGTAACCAAAAACGATGGTCGCAACCAGCGTGAGAGGCACACCGATACGATCACCGATAAAGGCCAGAAATCCCGCGGCTATTGTGTTGGATACGAACCCGGAAAAGAAAATGTCACTCTCAAAGCGGCGCTCCATGCCAGCGCGGAGACCGCCGACGATGGTGTCCAGAGCCGCGAGCACGGCGACCGCCAGGTAACTGGCATAACTCAACGGCACAAAAACGTCCAGCCGATATATAAAAAAGAATCCCGCCAACAGCCCAAGAATCGGAAAAATGAAAGTCATTGCTGTCCCTGGTCTTTCCGGCTAAGCTTTAACGGATGGGCGTACATGAACTGCACAGCGCCATCGTACGCGGGGAGCAGAAGCTTCTTCTCCTGCAAGATGGTGACCCCGCACTGAACGCCCTTCAGACTTTCGATCTCACCGCCGGGAAGGTCAAGCGCGCCCTGCAGCGTCTCCGGATTGCCGACCGCTTCGATCTTAAAGGGCGACGCGCAGCCCACCTGGTTGACATTGACGACGGGACCTACACACCGGATGGCGGTCCTGGGGCCAATTCGCTGCCCATTCACCGCAACCGCCTCAGCCCCGGCGGCAAAAAGCTCGTTGACGACACGGAGAATGTCGACATCGTGAATAATCCCGGCGCTTATAAGGTCCGCCGAGAGCATTGGATCCGGGTGGCTATCCGCCGAATTATTGTTGACAATATTTGGATTGTCGGAAAGCGTGACCGCGATTCCCGGCCCAACGACCGGTGACATGGCGGCTAACATCTGGAAGTGAGTCCGCTCAGGAGCTGAATCGGTATGGCCTCGCAGCCGCGCCAGGTCGTTCTGCAGCGTCAGGATCTTATGCTGGAGCACGCCCCATTCCTGGTCCAGCTCAACGCTGTTGTTGACGGCAGGAACTCCTGCCCGCACCTGCTGCTGCGTCTTGATAGTGAGGGCTAGAAGGCCTCCTAGCACGACACATACTGACGTGAGCATGCCGATCCACTCGGCGCGATGGCTAATCATAAGTAATCGTCCCTACGGCCTCACGCTCTCTTCAGGCGCCCGCCGCCGTCGCAGGAGCGTGACGCGGCGAGTAGGCTGGAGCGTCGGCATTCTGCAAATCCAAACACTGCGCGTTCTGAAGAAGCTGTGGCGAATGGCGATAAATGGTACGCAGTGTCGCCAGTTTTGCTCCAAGTCGATACGCGAGCCCCAGGTTGACCCGCCCGATATCTCCTACATTTAACCAGATATTCCGTTTCGCGTCAATAAAAATACGAGTAATTGGAATGTTCAATTCAGGATCCTGGCTCTCCCGCAAACATCCGAGCGCAGCGGCCAATGAACCGTGGCTGATAACCCGTCCGGGAGCGGGAATTTCGCCGACTACGGGCGCCTTGATAATCACCTGCGGCAGCCGTGGGGGCACGCATTTAACTTGATCGATGACCCGCCACTCCCGATCCAGAAGATAGATGCGCTGACCTGTCAGCGCCGCCGCCCACGGGCGCCGCTCTTTTACCACAATGACCAGGCTGTTCGGGAACCTTCGTTCAAGATGCGCATCCGCGATTGCTGGAATTTCCAGGAGCCTGCGGCGCACCCCTCGAGTAGAAACCATCAGAAGGTTATCACCGGGATGGACTCCCGCGAACTTCTCTATAACACTCGCAGGAACCACGTGAGTCCCCTGAACTGCGATGGAACGAATACTAAAACGGGGTGATTGAGCCGTGCAGACGAGCGCCGCCGCGAGCGCCGCGACCATCAATGCAATAAAGCCCCCGCGTCCTCCACGACGGTTGGCGCGGCGGCGCGGCGCCGGTCGCGAGCGGGACTTGCCGGCGCCGCGTTCGTTCTCTTGGAACCCCCCGCCTTCCGGCTCCCGTTCCACCAGGCGTATTACTCCACGCGCCTGGCGGTGGCGAGAGCCTTCAACGTATCGGTTGTCTTTATTGCGTTTCATTCCAGCCTCCAAAGACGGACGAAGGACCAGGGACGGATGACGGAGGAAAGAATGCGCTGATTGTGTTCGTGCGTTCTTGATTCTTCCTTCATCCTTCATCCTTCTGCCCAGTGGCGAGCCCGATAAGTCGGTCGATGAGTTGGCCCAGCGAAAGTCCGGCGGCGGCGGCAGCGCGAGGGACCAGGCTGGTGGGCGTCATCCCGGGGATCGTGTTAACTTCCAGAATCCAGGTCTGACGATCGCCGACGATCATGTCGGTGCGGGACAGACCCCAGCATTGAAGACTCCGGTGCGCCCGAATGGCGTAATGGCGTGCTTCTTCGGCGCGCTTTTCCGATAGCCGGGCGGGGACGATCTCTTCCGTGGCGCCAGGCGTATACTTATCGTGATAGTCATAAAACCCGCTTTGCGGAATAATCTCGACCAGCGGCAGCGCCTCGAGGTCGGCGCCGCCAATCACAGCGGCGGTAATTTCGGTTCCAGCGATATACTCCTCTAACAGGATGTGAGCGTCGTATCGCAGCGCGTCGTCGATTGCCTCAGCGATCCTCGCGTGATCGGTGACACGAGCGGTCCCCTGGGTACTGCCCTGTCGGTTGGGTTTCACCACAACGGGCAGCGGAAGCGATTCAATGATCTGTCGAAAGCCGGGACGCTGGCGATTTTCGGCGGTTACCGTGAGGCTCTGCGGCGTCGGAAGGCCCTCGGCTCGAAGCACGCGCTTGGTCATCTCTTTGTCCATACACAGCGCGCTTGAAAGCACGCCGGATCCGGTGTAGGGGATCCCCATGGTCTCGAGGCAACCTTGAATCGCGCCATCCTCCCCGCCGGGGCCGTGCAGACAGAGCACAGCCACGTCCGGCCGCGGTCCGGGCACCAGCCGAAGGAGCCAATCGGGGGCGCCGGTATCGACCGCCTCGATTTCATATTTTTCGCGATCCATCGATTCCAGGACCATTCTGCCTGAGCTGAGCGAGACCTCGCGCTCCGCCGAGGTTCCGCCCATCAAGACCGCGGCTCGTATTTTCGACACTTTCAATCCCCTCTTTGTACCAGCGGTACGGAAGGCAGCGGTGAATATCCATCGTCAACTTCATCCGGCAGCCACGCGCCAACCTGAAGAACTTCTGTCTCCAGCGCGACGCCGGCCCCTTCGGCCGCCAGTTTTTTTAATCGGCTGATCAAAGTTCGCACGTCGTCCGCCGTGGCGCCGCCGGCATTAATGATGAAGTTAGCGTGCTTCTCGGAGACGACGGCTCCCCCTACCCGCATCCCCTTGGCGCCGAGGCTCTCAAGAAGGCGGCCGGCCGAATTTCCAGGGGGATTCTTGAATACGCTTCCCGCGGATTGTGTGGCGCCCGGCTGAGTCGCGCGGCGCCGTTCCCGGTATTCCCGCAAGCGTCCCTCGATGATAGCAGGATCGTCTGGCGGAAACTTGAACCGCGCCGATACTACGATTGCGCTCGTCTCAGGCAGATTTGACCGGCGATACCGGAATCCCAGCCCGTTAACGTCGACGCGGCCTGCCTCTCCTGCGCCAGACACGAGCTCAACGTCCACCAGGCAGCCGGCCGTATCCCCGCCATGGGCTCCGGCGTTCATGACCACGGCGCCTCCAACCGATCCGGGAATACCGCACGCCCATTCACAGCCCGAATGTCCGAACTTAGAAACCTGGGCAGCGAGCAGCGGCATCGATACTCCGGCGCCCGCAGTTACGATCTCATCTCTCGAACCTTTGATTCCAGGAATCACCACCTCGCGGAATCCCCGGCGCAGCGAAATAACCACGCCTCTCACGCCCCGATCCGAGACCAGGCAATTGGTGCCATTGCCCATCAAAAAAATCGACGCTTCGTGGTCGCCGATGATCCGTATCGCGGCGCATAGGTCGGCGAGATCCAGCGGCTCAAGCCAGAGTTCCGCCAGGCCGCCAACATTCAATGAGGTGTGTGGAGCGAGCGGTTCATCACGCTTCACGACACCCCGTAAAACCCGCTCGAGCGCCTGCGCGAGCTGATCCCTTTGACGACTCATCACGGTGTTCACGGCGGCGCCCCTGTTACCGGACGAGCGAGGGAATCCAGAATCGGCTGCGACAGAGTGGTGATGTCACCCGCGCCGAGCGTTAGAGCTAAATCACCAGGACGAGCTTTTGCGGCGAGGGCGGCCGGCAGCGAGTCGAGATCCGGGACCAGGTAAATCTCTTTCCCGGGCAAAACCGAACGCGCACGGTCACAGAGCGCCGCTGAGTTTATTCCGGGAATGGGCGCCTCGCGGGCAGCGTAGATTTCGGTGATGAAAATGAGGTCGGCATCCTTGAAAGCATGGGCGAAATCATCCATGAAGCTTTGGGTGCGGCTGTAAAGATGAGGCTGAAATGCGGCGACGATCCGGCTGTCCGGCCCAGGCGCGTATCCGTAGGGAGGCGGCCCATTCGATTCCCGAATTAGCTCGCGGGCCGCCGCGAGCGTCGCTCGAATTTCAGTGGGATGATGCGCGTAGTCATCGACGACGAGCACGCCGCCGGCGATACCGCGGATGCTGAAACGCCGGTCGACGCCCTGAAACCGTTCAAGCGACGCGGCCGCTGCAGCCGGCGCAACCTCAAGCTCCGCCGCCGCGGCGATCGCGGCCAGAGCGTTGAGGACATTGTGTTCTCCCGGCGCCTGCAAGCGCAATTCGGCGACGCGAACATCCTTTCGACGAATCACCCAATGTTCGCCAACCCGCTCTGCAGTCCAGTCCGCGGGGATATGGGCGCTTTCCAGCGCGTAACCGACGACGCGGCCGCTGAGACCAGGCAAAATCCCTTCGATTTCCGGCGACTGAGCGCACACAATCACCGGCTGGCCCGGCGGCACACGTGCTAAAAAGGTTCGAAAAGAGGCGCGAATGTCCTCAAATGTCGTCTCGGCGTCGAGGTGATCCGGCTCGATGTTCGTAACGATGGCGAGATCGGGATACAGGCTCAAAAACGAACCGTAGGCCTCACACGCTTCAGCGACAAAGACGGGTCCATGGCCGTTCCGGACATTGCCGCCCAGCGGTTCATAGACACCGCCAAGCATCACCGCCGGATCCTGACCGGCGTCGACGAGGATCATCGCGAGCATGGCCGTCGTGGTTGTTTTGCCATGTGTTCCCGAGACACAAACGGCCTTTCGGCTCGCCATCAGCTCACTCAGCAGCTCCGCCCGGTGAATCGTTCGAATACCGCGGGCGCGAGCGGCGGCGAGCTCAGGATTATTGTCGGGCACAGCCTTGGAATAGACGACGAGGTCCGGGTGCTCAGGAAGGTTGGCCGCGCTGTGCCCTACCGAGACACTGGCGCCGTCGACACGGAGCTGTTCCAGCATCTCGCTGTCGGAGCGGTCGCTGCCGGTTACCGACGCGCCCCATGCCAGCAGGAGCCGCGCCAGGCTGCTCATTCCAATACCTCCGATCCCAATAAAATGGATTCGCCGCCCCACGTAATCTTTCAGCGCAAAGGTCATAAATTGCCGTTCATAGTCTTCAAGTAACGGAACGTGTCGCGTCCCGTTTGATCCATCTGATACTGACGTCGCTGCATGGGTTATTAGAGTGCCCCGTTCCTGCGCGTCGACTCCATCCGGAGCGGCCTCCGCACATAGGTTCGACTGGATCCGGCGTCAGCCGGGGAGAATTCAATCGAACAGAGATCCGGCCAGCGGGAGACACTCAATATCAGCCCGATCGCGAACATGACGAGGACAAGAGAGGATCCGCCGAAACTCACCATCGGGAGCGGCACGCCGGTTTCAGGGACGCTTCGGGTGATCACGGCCAGATTGAGCAGAGCCTGAATGGTGATCATGGCGCAGAGTCCGGAGGCAAGCAGCTTACCGTAGGCGTTCCGGCATTGATGAGCGATATGGCAGCCCCGGAGTGTAAATAGGAAAAAGAGGCCGATCAGGACGAGGGATCCAATTAGGCCAAACTCTTCGCCCAGCGTGGTGGCGATAGAGTCGGTATATGGCGCCGGAAGATGGAAAAACTTAGCGTCACCCTCGCCCGGTCCAATTCCGTGTACACCGCCCGATTCGAGCGCCTTCAGCGATTGATTGGCCTGGTATGAATAGGTCCGGTCGCCGGCCGAGCCGGAGACAAACGACTGAAGGCGCAGACGACTGTAGGGATGACTCCACGCCATCATCGCGACCAGCGTGAATCCGAGAAGTGAGATTGCGGCGAGGTGTTTCAATTTCGCGCCCCCGATCGCGAGCATCACCATCGCGGTTGCGACGAGGGTGAGGGCCGTGCCCAGATCAGGCTGCTTGATGATGAGCGCCGCGGCGATCAGCACCGGGAAAAGCGCGCCCATCACTCCGGTCTCCAACCGCTGGATCGAGCGCTGTCGGCGAGAGATGAAACTCGCCAGATAGAGAACGACGCAGATCTTTGCGATCTCGGATGGCTGCATCCGGATCGGACCAAGCTTCAGCCAGCGGGCGGCGCCATGCGAATGAACACCGAGGTGCGGCGCCATCACTAAAACAAGCAGCAGAATGCCAAAGGCCATGGCGTGCCCGCCGTATCGAGCCAGCTTCCAGTAGCGCATGCGCATGGCGAAAATGAGAGCCGCCATCCCAATCAATGCCCAGAGGGACTGCAGCTTGAAGAAGTAAGCGGGGTCATGATGGGTTATGCCCGACTGCGACGCCTGGGCATAGCTGGCGTCAAAAACCATGAAGAGACCGAGCGCCAGGATTATCAACATCAGAGCGAAAAGTGGATAATCGGCCGGAATTTTCCGTCCCACGGGGGCTTCCATCTTGCGTGTAATCTCACTCATGGCCCACTCCATCACGTGTCTGGGACCGCGCCGCCTCTACGAAGGCGCGGCCCCGCTCTTCGAAATCGCGAAACATATCAAAACTGGAGAACCCCGGCAGCAGCAGCACCGTGTCGCCCGGTTCGGCCCGCCGCGCGGCCGCATCAACCGCCTCGGGCATCGCTGGCGCGAGTTCAAATGACGTCGAGCCGGCCTCCCTGAAATACCCCGCCATCTCATCCGCGGTTTCACCGATCAGCACGGTCCAGTGCGCTCGGCGAGCCAGTGTTTCCCCGAATGGCCGCATGTCCAGACCCTTGCTGCGTCCACCGGCGATGACCACAAGCCCTCCGGAGATCGCTTCCAGCGAGGCGGCCGCCGCGGCCGGATTGGTACACATTGAGTTGTTTACGTATCGGATGCCATTTTGCTCAGCCGCAAGCT
>DASRZA010000071.1:0-17656 GCA_035686845.1 Armatimonadota bacterium
TGTGAGCGCCTCTAATAATTTATCCAGATCCATGTTCCGCGTTTCGGCGTTTGCGGGCGGGTGGATCTGGATGTACAGTTTAACGTTTGGTTCCGTCTGCTCGCTCTGTCGCGCCAATGCGAGATTCTGCTCGCTGTCCTCGGCTTCGACAGTGCCGCCCGGGCCCCGATAATCGTTCACGCAGATGAACGCGAAATACTCCTCTCCGTACTCGACCTCGACCGTCGCCCTGCCCTCCACGGGATAGACATTGGTCAGTCTGAATTCTTTGCGCATCGCACGGTCCTTTCAGTCACGGCCGTTCCCGCATCACGATAACGAGCGGCTCTGATTCCGGATCAAGATAAAGGTGTCCGGGATAGTACTCCTCATGAACATGTGCTTCCGGCACGTGGGGGGCGCCACAGAGGTCTCGCACCCCGGCTGCGATACTTCCAAGGTTTACAGCAGATCCCCTCACCAATAGCAGTCGATCCTGACGCCGAATGAGAGCCAGGCCGCCGCTATGTATGATTCTCAGGCCCACGAGAATGGCGTCGTAAGGGTTCGGAGAGGCATCATCGGGCACGGTTAATGAGTAGACTGCATCAGCCGCACCCGCGAGGAGCAGTCCGGCAAAATCGGCCAGCGCGGTAGCGCTGCCGGCAAGCTCTGCTCCCAATGCAGCCGAGCATCTTCCCACCAGAACCAGTCTTGGCTCGGGACTCCTGTTCGCGGACGCCTTGCTCATCAGTGGCTCCTCTTTAACGGGTGGCGAAGGATCTCTATGAATGTGGAGGTCATAACGCTGACCCCCACCCCATTCAAGGGGCTTCAATTTCGTGCAGCCATCGGATATCCTCTAACGCGCACTCATACTGACCGATGATCTTCTCGACCTCATCAGGATCAGCGAAGTAATGCTGCTCAAAGACGCGGTAGTCGTCCATGGTCTCGTACCGGTCGCTCGCGATTACCTCGCGACTCAGCTCGATAACAAGTACGAAGTAAGGTTTCGACCGCAGGATCTCCTGCTCCGCGACAAATCGTGGCTCCTCGCCGGGCGCCAGCATCGCCAGATGGCGCTCGTCCGGTTTTCGCTTACTCAGGCGTATCCAGCCAAGATAACGCGGATCGTCTGTTGCTTTTCGGAACCCCAACGAGATCCCTCGCTCCAGGAATTCCTCCAAGTGCTCTCTTTTCAAGCCTTTCCTCCGTAGTTCGCCGCGGCAGGGCTTTGCTCAACGGGGCGACGCCGAGACGCACGCCTCGGTTACCGGCGGCCATTACCACGTCTACCATGGAGGCTTTTCCCGAGTCACAGAGACCCACTCTCATTCACGCTGCTGTGTCACAAAGCTTTATCAGCCGGTTTCGTATCCCAACAAAGCGCCGAATCAAGCTCGCCCGTCTGAGAGAATGTTCGGGCCGCTCTGAGGACGGTCTCGAGATTAACGCATTGGAATCCAGCATACTCGGCCTCCTGACCTCCCGCGATGAGTAAGCGCTTTTGCCCGGAAGCGTCCGGCGTGATAAGGTTGTGAAAAGTATCATTGTCAAACGTCACGTAACTGACATACCGGCCATTGTTTCCACCGCCGATTGCCATATACACATCTGTGGATTCGGCCTCCAGTGTTAACAGGACAGCGCGATCTTCATGCGCGTTTTCCGGAATAAAAGCAACCCCGGCAAATGCCGCGGCCCGCGTCTCTTCTTCGGAGCTATTCTCAGCGCCGATAGGGCACGCAATCTGCTTCCACTCTCTGCCTTTGCCGGTTCCGACACAGTCGGCGCCGTTGTCGTCGACGGTGTTTACTCGGGCGCGCCTCAATCTCGGCGAACTCCTTTGACGTACTTTGAGGTATAATAGGCGCATACAACTTTGCAACGCACAACGAAAGAGGCTGAGATGATCACCATTTCTGAAACAGCGCAGGAGAAGATCCGGGAGATTATTGAGACTCGTCGACCGGACGTGAAGGGCCTTCGGCTCGGTTATGAGGGGAAGTCGCGCTACGCGATGTCACTGGTGGACGAGATTCCTGACGATGGCGATGATATTGTCGTGCCATTTCAGGGGTTCGACCTCGTGATCGATCCTCAAAGCGCAGCCATGATGGAAGGCGCTTCCATCGACTACATCGAAACCCCCACGGAGAGCGGCTTCAAGATCGATAATCCGGCCGACAACAAACCACCGACGCCTCGACCCGACACTCCACCGATGGAGGGGACCGACCGGGAAATCTGGGAGCGGGTGGAAGCGCTGCTGGAATCTGATATTAACCCGAGCGTGGCGGCCCACGGTGGCGTTGTGAGCCTGATCGACGTGAAAGAGGGCGTGGTGTACGTCGAGATGGGCGGCGGATGCCAGGGCTGCGGCATGGCGAACGTCACGCTCAAGCAGGGGATTGAGCGGCTCGTTCGCGCCGAGGTTCCTGAAGTGGTGGAGATTCTGGACGTTACGGAGCACGCCGAGGGCCGCAATCCCTATTACGCCGCTGCGGCGAAATAATCCATTCGCATGAAGCGGCTTCTGCTGCTGCTTCCCACAAGGGGCTACCGGGCGCCGCCGTTTATGGAGGTTGCGGCGCGGCTGGGCGTGGATCTCACGGTCGCATCCGAGGAACCGAGCACCCTGGAAGGCCTCAGTCCGGGCAGCTTGCTCACGCTCGACTTCGCGCACCCCGATCGCGCCGCGCAGGGCACTGCCGCATTTGCACGGGAATATCCTATCCATGCCGTGGTCGGCGTAGACGACGCGACCACCGGTCTGCAGGCCGCTATCTCGGAGGCGCTCGGCATTCAGGCAAACTCTTACGCCGCCACTGCCACTGCTCGAAACAAACTGCGGATGCGGGAGGCGCTGCGCGCCGGCGGTATGGATCGGCCGACGTTCTCGCACTTCTCCATTGACGATGATCCCTCTGACAGTGCGGATCAAGTGCCCTACCCTTGCGTCCTGAAGCCGCTCGCGCTCGCAGGAAGCCGGGGCGTTATCCGGGCCAATAACCCCCAGGAGTTTGAGACCGCGTTTCGCAGAATAGCGGCGATTCTGCGGGAACCGGAGGTCGCGTCGGCCGGCGCCGACGCTCGCCAGATCTTAGTCGAGAGTTATCTTCCGGGCGTCGAAGTCGCGCTCGAGGGGATTGTCCTCGACGGGCGTCTTCAGGTCCTGGCAATATTTGACAAGCCCGATCGCCTCGATGGCCCGTTCTTCGAAGAGACGATCTACACTACGCCCTCACGTCTCGCCGAAAGCGATCAGCAGGTGATTGCCGCTGTCGTGGCGCGTGCTGCGTCGATTCTGGAGTTGTGGGAGGGACCGGTTCACGCGGAGATCCGGCTGACACCCGACGGTCCCGTCATTCTTGAGGTCAATCCGCGGTCTATCGGCGGAAAATGCTCACGGATTCTCCGGTTTGGAGCGGGAATGACGTTGGAAGAGATTATTTTGCGTCGGGCGCTCCGGATGGAGATCCCATCAATGAAACGGGAAGAGCAGGCGGCCGGGGTTATGATGATCCCGATTCCGGGCGCCGGAGTTCTCAAGGGCATCAGCGGCCTTGAAGCCGCCGGCGCTGTACCCGGAATCGAGGAAGTCTCACTTTCGGCGCGAGTCGGCCAGCGACTCACACCGCTCCCGGAGGGATCAGTCTACCTCGGTTTCATCTTCGCCCGGGGTCCGTCGCCGGACCGGGTTGAAGACGCCCTCAGAGCCGCCCACCGGGAGCTCAAATTTCGCCTAGGATAGCGCAGTCACTGCCGTCCGACGCGCAGCGGGGAATAAATTCCTCCGACAATCGAGCGACTATGTGAGATTCGCCAGATAGCGTGAAATCACGTGCAGATCGCGGTCCGAGAGCTTGCTCGGCGGGTAAGCTGGCATAGGGGAATTGTGCTGTCCCGGAGTGCGGATCTGCACTTCGATCCAGTCCCGCGTGTGCTTAGCGCCCTCATTCGCCAATGAAATACGGCCGGTTCCGAGCGCCCCAATATGGTGGCAGCGTCCGCAGTTTTCTACAAAGAGCGTCTGTGCATTCGTCTGGCCGCCCTCGCCAGTCGGAGCCGGGGCCGGCGGAGCGGGTTGAGTTACAGGGACGTTCGATTCACTGGTGCGGATCCTGGCCGTCTGAGTAGCATCCATCCAGCGCACCGAACCGCCCAACGCCTCACTTACGAACCGGAGAGGCACCATTACCCGTCCGCCGTACATCGCGGCAGGAACATCCAGAGGAATCGGGTTACCGTTGAGGCTGGCATCCCGCGAGTTTACACGAAGCTCCACCCGGTTCCCTGCGCGCCGCGCGATCACCGTCTGATTAGCGGGGTTCCATTGCACCCTGGCGCCCATCGCTTCAAGCACGCCGCGGAGCGGGACCAGTACACGATTGTTAACCGTAATAGGCTGCTGATCGGGAAACCTGACCCGCATTCCGTTGACAACAACACGTATCGCCTGATTCACATATTGCTGTCCGCGGGCGGGAACGATCTGATACACGGCAATCAATGCCGCCAGCGCGGCGCCGGCAGCGCATACCTTCCATACAAGACGATCGGATAATCTCATTCTTGTTACTCCGTTGAGAGCGCGCCATACCGGGCGCGTCAGCGGGAACCGTCATCGATTCCCAAGATTTTCAGAACTCTTTCCCCCGGCGGGTTCTATTCAAACCTGCCGACCCCACTATACGCTCCCGGAACGGAGATGAGATGCGAAGAACTGCAGTGTGAGACCCCAGGCGTAGCGCGCGGCCTCAGCATCGTAACTCGCCCTGACGTCACAGAAAAAACCGTGATCCGCTCGGGAGAACGTGACTTGCGTGTACTCCTTGCCCGCGGCGATCAATGCGTCTTCCACCGCGCGGCATTGATCGGGCCCGATGTGCCCATCCTTTCCGCCCCAGAAAAGAAGAATCGGAGCGTGCAGGTCGCTCGCGCGTCCAAGCAGGTCGGACGACGGGCGGCGCTCGGAGGGCGCGATTCCGCCACCATAATATGAAATCGCCGCCTGGACCGGGAGCGCGGCATCCGCCAGAAATGACGCTCTCCCGCCCATGCAGTAACCCACGGTTCCGACCGCCGTTACCTTCTGCTCGCCAGTTAGCCATCCATAAGCGGCCTTCATGTCGGCGGTCATTCCTTCATCATTGAGAGCCTGCATGTGCGCCATGACCGGGTTAAAGTCGGTATAAGATCCCTCAAAATGCGGGTCAGTCCGATGAAAGAGCGCGGGCGCAACGGCGAGGTAGCCCTCACGAGCGAAACGCTCGGTGACATCGCGAATATGCGCGTTCACGCCGAACGCCTCCTGAAAAACCATGACGCCAGCTTTCGATCCCGCCCCGGTGGGACGAGCGACGTAGGCTGGCATCGTTGTGCCATCCGACACGGCGAGATTGATGGATGTGGTTTCAACTGGAAACCCCTGATTCTCTGACATGATTCGTCCTTGCTATCGCTACGAGTATCGACTGAGATCTGATCTCCCTGATAGTATGCCGCCGCGTGTCACCGTTCTTCTAACTGGCGCCCGTTAGGCTATCGATTGATCTCCGGAGAGGCGGGACGATTCGTGCGACTATTCCGAGTGTGCCGGAGCGGCGCTTACGGTTCTGTCTCCTCCAGCGCACAGGCGACTGCCTGCTCGAAATTCATCGCGCGGCCCGCGGTGAGGGCAGCGGTATAGGTGTCTTCATCGAGCAGAGATCTCAATTCCGCCAGATCACGGTCGCACTTCGCTTGTTCGATGGGAGGAAGCGGAGCGCCGATGGTCTGACGCAGGGCTTGTGCTGCGCCATAGAGGCGTAATGCCCGCTCTGGATGCTGGCGCCGCAGGTTCAGATGAGCGCTGGCCTCCAGACCAGCGGCTGCAGGGCATAGGCCGCCAAGTTCGCGGCAGAGAGTGAGACATTCGACGAGGCAGGCATGGGCCGCGGGGTAGTCTCCCTCTTCATTTGCCAGTTTCCCCAGAACGTTCAGTGACTCGGCAATACGCCGCTTACCTCCCACTGCTCGCCGTATCGCCAGGCTCTCTTCACATAAGGTACGGGCCGCATCGTAGTCGCCCTGATCCAATGCCAGAGCGCCCAGGTCGTTCAGCGATTCGGCAATACTCCCTTTATCTCCCATTTCTCGTCGCAGCACCAGGCTCTGCTCGTAAAAGGAACGGGCGGCAGCATAGTCGCCCTGATCCAACACCATGTTGCCCAAGTTGTTCAGCGAAAGAGCAATACCGTGCTTATTCCCCAGTTCTCGCTGCAGTGAAAGGCTCTGCTCGTAAGAGGAACGGGCGGCAGCATAGTCACCCTGATTCGCTGCTACAATGCCCAGGTGGTTCAGCGATCCGGCAATACCCTGCTTATCGCCCAGCTCTCGCCTCATCGCCAGGCTCTGCTCATAAAGGGAGCGGGCGGCACTGTAGTCGCCCTGCGTCCACGCGAAATTGCCCAGGCCGTTCAGCGATCCGGCAACAGCCCGCTTATCTCCCAGTTCTCGCCCCATCGCCAGGCACTGCTCAAAAAAGGAACGACCGGCGTCATAGTCACCCTGGCTCAATGCCAGAGCGCCCACATTGATCAGCGATTCGGCAATTCCCTGGTTGTCCCCAAGTTCTCGCCGTATCGCCATGCTCTCCTCAAAAAAGGAGCGGGCAGCGGGACAGTCACCCTGGAAATATGCGAACACTCCTGCTCCATTCAGCACGCTGGCGCGCGCCCTCGTTGGTTCCGACGGACGAGCCAGCAGAGCCGCATAGCGTTCTCGACCTTCACTCAAATGTCCGCGGATATTCCAGAACTGCTGCAAAGCCGCGCCTAACTTCAGCCCTATCTCGATTCCGCCCGTCTCGTTCAGGCAGAAGTCCAGCGCCGCGCGCAGGTTGTCATGTTCATTTTCCAATCGCTCTAACCAGAAAACCTGTTCCGGTCCCCTGAGTTTCTCTCGCGCCTCTTCCGCCAGCGCCAGGAAGCATTCCCGGTGCTTTCTCCGGTACGTCTCGCCTTCTCCACTCTCCACCAGCCGGTCTCTGGCGTACTGCCGAACGGTCTCTAACAGCCGATACCTCGCCTCTCCACCCTGCTCGGTGTAGATCACCAGGCTCTTATCCACAAGACCCGTCAATAGATCCAGCGCTTCCCATTCCTCGATGATCTCATCGCCGGCGCATATACTCTCTGTAGCGCTGAGCGTCCACCCACCTGTGAATACCGATAGCCGACGCAGCATCGCCTTCTCCTGATCCGTGAGAAGGTCGTAACTCCAGTCGATCAGGGCGCGCAATGTCTGCTGGCGGGGCAGGGCTGTGCGGCTGCCTCCTGTCAATAGTCGGAACCGGTCATGCAATCGTTCTTCGATCCGTTCGACGGGCATCGCTCGAACGCGCGCCGCCGCCAGCTCAATGGCAAGGGGGATCCCGTCTAACCGAAAGCATAACTGCGCCACCGCAGGCGCATTCTGATTGGTGACCGCAAACGCTGGCGCCACTGCGACAGCCCGGTCTATAAACAGCCGCACCGCTTCGTACTGCGAGAGCCTCTCCGAGGTTATGGCCTGCGTTCGATCGGGCAAAGTGAGCGAGGGGACATGATAGTTTGTCTCACCGGTGATGCCAAGCGCCTCTCGACTGCTGGTCATCAGCTTCACGCCGGGGCAGGAGTGTAAAAGATAATCCGCCAACTGTGCGCTGGCAGTCAGTAGATGTTCACAGTTGTCCAGCAGGATCAGCAGGCGTCTGGACTTGAGGCTTTCGGTCAGGGTCTGTTGGATGGTCGCGTTTGCCTGCTCTTTCACGCCAAGCGCCTGCGCCACTGTCTGGGAAACAAGCGCGGGGTCACTGAGTGGCGCCAGTTCCACCAACCAGACGCCATCCGGGTAGTCTTCTAAGATATCCGCCGCCACCTGAAGCGAGAGCCGCGTCTTTCCACAGCCGCCGCTTCCCGTCAACGTCAGCAATCGCGTTTTTGACAGCAGCTCCTTGATCTGACTGATCTGCTCCTCTCTGCCAATGAACGACGTGAGCTGCTGAGGCAGGTTATTGGGCAGTTGGGAATTATCCAGCGATTTAAGAGGTGGAAAGCCGGCGGGCAGGTCCGGATGGCAAAGATGGAAGACAGACTCCGGCCGGCCCAGATCTCGCAGGCGGTGCTCTCCCAGTGCTTTGAGTGAAACAGAGAGCGGCAGCGTGTCACAGGTTAAACCCTGGGTGACACCGGAGAGCAGGATCTGACCGCCATGCCCGATGGCGAGCAGTCGCGCCACCCGGTTAAGAGCAGCCCCAAAGTAGTCTCCATCCCGCTGCTGGGCCGTGCCGGTGTGCAGAGCCATACGGACAGCCAGCGCCAATTGGCTGCCCGAAGCTGCGGATGTCTCTCGCAGACTCTGCTGAGCGGCCAGCGCGGCTTCGAGAGCTTGAGGGGCAGTCGGAAAAGCGGCGCAGAAGGCATCACCGATAGTCTTGAAGACAGTCCCGCCGTTGGTCTCAATTGCGGCGCGAAGGAGTGCGTCGTGGCGCGCCAGCGCCAGCTCCATCAGGTCCGGCTGCTCATCCCACAGCCGGGTGCTTCCCTCGATATCCGTAAAGAGAAAAGTGATCGTTCCTCCGGGCAGAGCCATAATAATCCTATGATCGATAAAGTGTGGACGTTCACCGATGGATTTATTCCCCGTCAGTTTGTCTTGTCCTGCTGTTCAGTTCTATTTGAAAATGTTAGACGAAACTCCTCTCACCGGCGCGGCGCTGGTTAAAGAAGTCTGCCGCCTCATTCGGCTCGCCCGCTCACGCTGGGACGCGCATGATAATGGTGGGTGCCGGCGGGAGCGGAATCGCGCTCTTCGGCTCTACCAAACGCTGACGGAGGAGCAAAAAGACGAGATTCAGCAGGCGCTGCGCATCTGGCTCCGGTACCGCAGTGAACGCTACTTCGGCGCCGCTAAGAAGAAAAAGAAGAAACGGCGGGGGGCGGCGAATTCCTAATGCTCGCTTGGGAAGGAGATTCTCAGCGGTTGTCGAAGAAACGCGAAGTGTGGTCAAAAGGGATTCGGAGGACATTCCGGGTCCCGCTGCCATCATAAATGCGAGGTGCGCTTTTTGAGCGCTGCAGCGGCCCTTTGGGCGCGCTGAGCATTAAAACGAACACACAAACCAGGGGGAAGAGCTATGCGCTCCGATATGTCGATACCAACTCATGGCGGGATTGTGGGCGCGTCCGGTTGGCCGCTGCGGCCAACGCTGTTCGCGGCCAGCGCCATCGCCGGCATCTTAGCGGCTCTCTGCGTGGGCGTTAAACATCATCGCGCGGCGCCGGTCATTATCGTTTGCCACCGGGTGTCCGCGGCCACGATGGACCCGGAAGACGCCATTGTGGCGTATTGCCGCGCCGGACAGCCGGCGAAGGCTTTGGAAATCGCCGACGCCCGGCTAACGGCGTTGAACGATCCCGCGGACCCGGAATCCCCGCCCGTGCTCCGCAAACTCGAAACCGGCCGGATCTATTTCCTGCGAGGCGGGGTCCTGCGACTGCTCTACCGGGAAACCGAGGCTCAGGCTGATTATGCGAAGGCCGAGAAGCTCGCCGGAGATTCGATTCCGGGGGAGGAACGCGCCGACTTGCTCGCCCAGAGCGGAAATGCCGCCGCTGCCTGCAAGAGCGCGGAAGCGACGATTCAAAATGATCCGGACGATCCGGACGTGGTGAATAACGCCTGTTGGGAACTGGCGCTCTGTCCGGGTGGCGACGCCGCTCGCGCCGCTCGCTTGATGGCGCCCATCGCTCGGGATTCCACCGATTCGTACCATCTCGATACGTACGCCTGGAGCCTGTACCGCAGTGGCGATGTTGGCGCCGCGATTGCGGAGGAGCAGATAGCCGTTCAGGCCGCGCAACCGGATGACAGCCCCATGTTTTACGCAGCTTGCCTGACCGGGATGCAGGGGGATCGGCTGGAGGCGATCCAGGAACTGCGGCAGATCTTCCAGCAGAATATCCGGCAGCCGGACGCGTGGGCGGCCGCCCAGGCGTTTGCCGGCCAAAAATAGATCGGCGCTGCTCTTCGAACACGCCGGCCAGTCATTGGCCGGTGAAATTACTTTTAGAAGCGGCGCGCTCCGGGTAAAGAACTGAACAAATCGCGGCGGAGCGGGACCGGATGGTCTGTGCTCTTGATGGATAAGACAGATTTCCCCACGTGTGTGGGGGTGAACCGCAGGGGTGAATTGCGGAGTAGAACGAGTCATCCGACCGGAGTATTCCGGCGCACGACCGGTGTGGGCGTTTGAGGTATAATCAAATAAAAGGATTCTGCGACGCCCCACAGAATGATAATAGGTACCAAGCTTACCGATTTCCCACGTTTTTGGAAGTGAATCTCAGGAGGCCCAAATGTATCCCGATAGTCTGATGCCAATTCAGGGAACCAGTCTCAGCACATCCAGCCAGGGCGCGCGTCCCTGGAGGGTAGCTGTGCTGGTGGCGGCCGCGCTTATGTTGGCCGCGCTTTTCGTCTTGCCGCGCATGAATTCAACTGCGCCGACTTATAGATATAGCGCCTGCGTCTGCCCGGCTTATTCGGCGAGTTACAGCATTGTGACTCTCTGTCGCATTGGCAGAGCGGCCGATGCGGTGGATGTCGCCGATTCGGCGCTGAGCAATGTGCCGGCCGACTCATACGAGGCTGCTAATCTGTATTTCCTTCGCGGCGGCGCGCTGCGCCTGCTTGGCCGGTATTCCGAAGCGAAAGCCGATTACGCCGAAGCGGCTGATATCGCGGCTCCCTATGTGAGTCCTGACAGCCGCATGGAGCTGCTCGCTCAGAGTGGCGACGTGAGCACACTCAGTGAGTTGGCTCAGCAGAGCCTGAGCGACAATGCCGATAATCCCTACGCGGTCAATAACGCCTGCTGGGAGCTGGCCATCTATACCGATGGCAGCGCGGCAAAGGCTGCCCAGTTGATGAAACCGGTTGCCGAGAATTCGAACAATGGCGCCTGGATCGATACCTATGCCTGGACACTCTACCTGTCCGGTGACCAGCAGGGCGCCGTGCAGCAAGAGGAGCGGGCGATCCAGAACATCCAGTCGGAAGACGCTGACCATATCGCCTATTATCACGCGTGTCTCGAGGGCATGGAGGGGAATCGCGCAGAAGCGGCGCAGGACCTTCAGCAGATCTTCCAGGATAACATCATGTTCACCAGCGCCTGGGCGGCGGCAAATCAGTTCGCCGTCCGGTAGCGCCGGCAGCAGATCCGACGCCGGCGGTGGTCACGTCGCCTTTACTTGACCGCTGTTGACGCCGGCGCCGATTAACGCTTAACTCGTGGTTTCGAAAGGGGATGACGCGCAATACGTCATCCCCTTTTTTGCGTTTACCGCGCGTCTCACCCCCCACGCCTTCTCGTGGGCTATTGGCGCTCCTGCTAAAGATCGATAATAAATACAGATTCTGACCGATATTCTTTTTCGACCTGACTCTAGCAAATGAGTTTAGGTTGCTCCGGGGGAGGGTATCAGCAGGGGTATTAACCAGTGATCCGGCGGGGCGTCCCGCCGGCGACACTGGTTAGGGCGCTTCGGGCTTGCTGCTCGCTATCTTCATAGCGAACGTCTGCTTATCGGCGCCCACTAAAGTCGTTAGAAGATCGCCAGGAGACTGGACGGTCATTTTCTAGATGGACCTCCCCGTGAGTATTAATGATGAAACGCCGGCGATTCGGCACATGGCGAGCGTTGGCGCCCTGTTTTCGGCGCTGGCGCATGACATACGAAATCCTATAAACGTTATCACGACCTCCACCTATTTTGTGCAGAATAAGCTGGTAGACGCCGATCCACGGCTGGTCCGACATCTGGAGCTCATTGGTTCGGCCTGCAAGACAGCAACCTCGGTTCTGAAAGATTTTGTGGATTATGCCGCTATGCCCCCGCCGGCGCCGGCGCTCCAGACGGTGATCCCGGCAATCCGACAGGCCATCGCCCAGTTAGCAACCGGCCAGTCACGCCTTCGATTCAATCCGCACGTCGAGGAGCCAGACGCCCGAATCGATCCCGACTTTGTGACCCTCGCGGTGCGTAAGTTGATCCAGCGAGCGCTGGATCGATCGCCAGGTGACTCAGAGGTGCATTTAGGCGCCGGCATCGCAGGCGATGGCGTGGAAATCACGGTGGAAGATTCCGGACCCCCCGTCCCGAGACCGCAGCGCGAGGCGTTTTTCCAACCGCAAGGCGCCACGGCCGGCGCCCGGTTGAACAACCTGGGCCTGGCGTTGGTGAACGAAATCGTGGTGGCGCACTACGGGCGAGCGCGGTGCGAAGACGCGGGTCCTGATCGGGCGACCGGATCCCGGATGGTCATCTGGTTTCCACGGTCAGTCCAACCCGGTCAATCGTGAAGGGCAGCAGGCGGGCCCCCGCGGTTTCGAGGGCGGTTTCCACGGACGCGCGGCAGCCCTCCTCCACAAAGGTAATCATGCAGCCCCCGCCGCCCGCGCCGCAGATCTTACTCGCCAGCGCGCCGGCGCCGACAGCGGCATGGACCATGTGATCGATTTGTGGCGTCGTTACCCCCGGGGCCAGCGCCTTGCGGTTCTCCCATTCCACATCCAGCAGTCGGGCGAATTGGTCGAAATCTCCCTCGATCAGCGCGTCACGCATCTCAAGCGCTGTCTGTTTGATCTGCTTGAGCGCCAGCCGCACCCCCACCAGGTTATCAATATAGCCCTTGAACATATCCCAGTTCGTGGCGCCCGAAAAGTGAGAGACGCCTGTGAAGCTCAGGATCGTTCGCTCCTCCAACTTCCTCAACGTAGACTCGTTCACCACGAGAGATTCCACCCGGTCGCCGTCCACACCGAACCAAATCGCCTTGACGCCCGGAAACATCGCGCCGTAATAATCCTGCTTGCCTGTCGGGATACCAATGCACTGCGCTTCCAGATTGGCGCCAATCCGGATCAGATCATCGCGGGAATATGGATCGCCGAGCGCCCGGTTGAGCGCGCCGCTCAAGGCGATCAGCAGCGATGACGAAGCGCCGAGGCCTGAACCTCGCGGCGCCTGGCTGGACGTTCTCACCCGTACTCCGGCGCCGGGTCGGTAGAATCGGACGATGCGCGCGATCAGATCCAGGTCGCCGCCCAACTCGAGCTCATCGTAGTTATCCGCTGTGAGGGTTGAACCGCTGTCGTCCGCAAAAAGCTCCACTCCCCGCTCCAGCGGCTCAACAGTCACAACGCTCATCACGCTGATGCTGACGTTGAGGGTAATGCCGCCATCTTCAAACACGTAGAGCGGCGGAATGTCGAGCGTGCCGCCGGCGAGGTCAATGCGTGTCGGCGTACGTGCGTGTATGATCGTCATGTTTGTTTCCAGTAGCCTCGAACTGCCGCGGCGCAAAAAGTATCAGCCTTCCGTCTCCCAATCGATGTCCGGCTCTTCAGGTACGACTGGAAATGCAACCGGCGCGCTGCCTGGATCTTGATCCGACCAGGGACTTTGCGGAACCCCCGGATCCGCCGCCGGTTCGGGCCGCGAAGGCCGATCGGGGCCGTAATCCTGGCTTTCATCTGGCGCCGGTTCAGCGCCCGAATCCCAATCGGACGCGGACAACAGTCCCGGCAGCACTCTCTGGGAGAACTCTTCGGCCGCGCTGGCGACACTGAGGATCAGAGTTTCCACACCCTCCGTCCGGAGTCCTTGCAGCGGAAGTTCCGCCAACGCTAACGCCTGCCGGTTCGTAACAGCCAATCGCGCCATGCTGTGATGCGCGTTCCATTCAAGGAGAACGGCGGAGAGATGTGCGCCAAGCGGATCCGGCACGCGGCACAACACCGCCGTCGCGTGAACAAACGCTTCGCTCTCCCTCACCAGAACCGGATGGTCAATCACGGCGCCGCGAAAGAGCAGAAGATATTCATCACCCGAACAGAAGTACTCGAAGCCAAGCGAGGAGAGCGCAGAATCCAGAAAGCTCATTCCGGTATCACCACGCTCTTACGAGCGCTCCACGATTCCATTGCACGAAGCGCTTCGTTCGCTCGGCTCAGATCAAAGCTTTCAGAGACCATCTCCTGGAACGGGAATTGCGCGGCGGCGCGCCGCAAAAACTTTAAGCCCGCGCTGGTGTGCCGCGGTTCACTTCCCCAGGAACCGTACACGGTGAGCTCTTTTCGGGTAATAAGATGTGGGTTAAGCGGCGTCTCGCCCGCATCGGCATAGTGTCCCAACACCAGATAGCGGCCGCCATCTCTGCAGAGCGGCCAGCCTTCCGCCACTGCAGGCGGGCTGCCGGTACACTCAATCACTACGTCGGCCCCGTAACCACCACTCCACTCCGTCGCCACGTCGCGGCGAACGGCGGGATCGGGGATGGCATCCAGGTCAATCGTCATCTCAGCGCCAAACCGGCGAGCCATCTCCAGCCGCCGCGCCGGTCCGCCGATGACTCCAACACGGCTCGCGCCGGCCGAGAGCGCGACGGCGAGCGCCGCAATCCCAACGGGTCCTGCGCCCTGTATCAATACCGAGTCGCCCCAATCGATTCCGACTCGCTCAATGCCATGAATCGCTGTTACGAGCGCGCAGCCGGAACCGATCACCTGCTCGGTCTCCAATCCATCCGGCAGACGAAAGATCGCGGTGCCGGGCTGCAAGTGAATGTATTCGGCGAAGCCGCCGGATAAATAGGGTGGCGCGTCGGCCGGGTAGCTGATGCCGTACGCCTTCCGCTCCAGGCAGCGCGTGGGAAGCCGGCGCCGGCAATAATGGCAGACACCGCACGATCGGCTGCTGTTCCGGGTCACCCGGTCGCCGACAGCCAGCGGTTGGCCATCCCAATCGAGCTGCAAACCTTCGCCGACGCTCACCAGTCGTCCCACGGTCTCGTGCCCGAGAATAACCGGGAGCTGGATCGGGAGCTGCCCCTTCCAGAGATGAACATCAGTGCCGCAAACCCCGGCCATCTCCACTTTTACCAGCGCCGCGCCCGGTTGGATAACCTCCGGCAGGGGGAAGTCTACGATCTCGAGCGGCGATCCAAACGCCGTCATGACGGCGGCGCGGCAGCGCCTCAAAGTTTGACTTCCTGCTCATTCTTCGAGGCCGCTTCGGCCCCTTGCGCCGCCTGAGATTTCGATGCAATGGCGCCCGGCGGGACAGCCTCATTCAGAGATCCGCTATTGATCCGCGAGCCCTGTTCAGGCCGTGATTTTGACGCCGCCTGGGCTGACTTCACCACCGAGCGAAAACTCCCTAAGATGCGGGAGGCGGCCTGGAAACCGCGCACGGCGCGGGCAGCGGTTCGCACCGTATCCGCGGTCTTCACCGCGCTTTTCAGGTCATTGGTGGTCGCGGAAACCTCGCCTGGCAGCCGACGCGCTTCGGGCATGGTTCCCTTGACGACGCTGGCTGTGGTCTGCGCGCGCATTCCCACCTCTTCCGCGGTCTTGACCGCAACTCCAACGATAGTCATGCCGCGGGTCCCGATTTTCTTTCCGATGGAGATGGTCTTCCGCGCGATCGTCTTTCCCTCGTTGAGAAGCGGGATCAGTCGGCGCCCGCGCAGGCTCTGGAAACGACGCCACGTTTTCAAGCCAATCCAGATGAACACCGTGACGAAGCCGAAGAACAGAACAAGGGTCACCCACTGCAGCACGACCATAACCTTCAGCCCGGCGGCAATCGATCCCACCTGGGCAGCGCTAAAGCTTAAGCTCATTCTTTCCTCCCGCTGTCGCTCTCAGACTGCGAAGTAGTCCAGCTCCCGACGCTTGATCTTTTTTTATTATACCCGTTCCGTTCGCGACCATTCGCTGCGATGTCCGCGAGTTCAAAAAGTAATTGATTTCGCAAGACTCGCCGCTGTTAATCGGGTGATACAAGTCGTTTCTTATTGTTTTAGCGGAAAACGCCGGCAATAGTTGCGCCCGAACAGAAGGAGAGCGCCGGCGAGGTTCGAAGATGGCTCCCAGAGTGACTTCGGAAGCGTGGGAATTTACGGGTGAGGAGGTGGTGCAGAATATGAGCCGCGCGGGACAGTTGACGCTTGACCTCGATTTCGCGGGGGAGCGTACCGATTACGCCAACCACGCCATCCATTCCTATTCGGCAAAGTTCCCGCCGCAGTTGGCCGCGTGGGCAATCCAGCAATACACGTCCACCGGCGAGACGGTGCTGGACCCAATGTTGGGGAGCGGAACGACGCTGGTAGAGGCCCGCCGGCTCGGACGCAATGCACTTGGCGCTGATATTGATCCCCTCGCGCGTCTCCTCTCTCGCGCCAAGTCTAACCCACCCGCTCCGCATCAGCTTGCAGCGGCGGCCCGGAGGCTCCTTTGCATAGTAGAAGCCGATCTCCAACGCCTCCGGATGGGCAGCCGGCCCGCGATTCCCATGCCAGTCCCCGATTTCCCCAATCTCGAGTACTGGTTCTTTCCCGAGACCATTCAGGAACTGGCGCTGCTCAAGGCGCGCATTATGGAGATAGACCCATCCCCCGTACGGGATACGCTTCTGGTCGCCTTCTCCTCGCTCATCATCACCAAGGGCAAGCGGAGTGTCGCGAACGTGGCCGACCTGGCGCACTCTCGTCCGCATCGAGTGGAGCCAGAAACACCCCCGGACGTACTCCTGCTGCTGCGCCAGAGGCTTAAAAAGCTCCAGAGCGCCACAGAGCGGTTTTGGGACGCATGTGTGACGGATACCTACGCGCGGGTCATAGGCGCCGACGCCCGGTCGATGGCGCTGCCGGACGAAAGCGTGGACCTGGTCTTCACCTCACCGCCATACGTAAACGCCATCGATTATCCACGTGCGCACAAATTCTCGGTTTTCTGGCTTGCCGAGGCGCTCGGGATCTCTTCTGTAGAGTATTCTGAGCTCGGCCGGAAGTATATCGGAACCGATCGAGTGCCGCTCGACGAATGCCGCCAGCGCGTGGGCGGGGCGCGATTTGACCTGGAGCTGCTGGATCATTCGATTGCTCAGCTCTCGGCGATCGAAGAACGCCGGGCCGGCGTCACGCACCGCTATTTCGCCGAAATTCAGGCCGTACTGGCGGAGAGCGCCAGGGTGATCCGGCGAGGCCGGCGGGTTGTCTTTGTGGTCTGTCCTTCCGTTATCGCCCGGGTCGAGATTCCAACACACCGGATTATCGCCGAAGTCGGCGAATCCCTCCACCGGATCTCCGGCTACACCTTAGAGTGGGAAGAGACCATCGAGCGCACCCTCGACGACTCCAAACGCCAGCTCCCCATCCTCCGCGGCCGCTTCGGCCCCGGCATGAGAACGGAGTACGTGGTGGTGATGAGGAAACCGTGAAGAGGGCGCGGGCGGAGGGTGAGTGGTTGAGTGGGTGTGTGGGTGTGTGGGTGTGTGAGTGGGTGGGTGAGATGGGGGGACGGGCGATGAAGGATGAGTCAAGCCAATGTATTGGCCGGCCGTGAAGTCCCGGAGGGACGGCCGATTATAGCGAAGGGCTCCAGCCCTGGAACCACCGAGACGGCATATTCCCCGGCCCCGAAGTCGTGACAGGACGACCGATCATAGCGCCGGTTCCCTGGCTGGTAAGGTTCGGGCTGTCTACGCCGGCCGCCCCACGCCAGGATTCGGCGGCAAAAAAATCCTTAAATTCGTTGAAGGAATCCTTCCGCCCTTGTCGAAACATTTTTTACACCGGT
>DASRZA010000072.1:0-7180 GCA_035686845.1 Armatimonadota bacterium
CCGAGATCGCTGCCATCTCCTGGGAGAAGGACCCGGCGCTGGCGAGGAAGCTCTTTGCCCGGGCCCGCGCGAGTCTGGAGTCGCGGGGTCGTCTGCTGTCCGCGGGCTCGGAGGCGGTGCTGGCCTTCTGGGATGCGAGAGAGGGCCCGGCCGAAAGCCGCCTCGTGCTCGAAAGAGCCTTCGCTATCGAGCGGCAGCAGTGCGATCCTCCGGCGTTCGAGCTCGCCGCCATCGCGAGAGGGATGGCTGGCGTTGACATCGACCGGGCGATCGCCATCGCCCGCAGGATCCAGGACCCGCTGAAGGCCCTCACGGTGCAGGAAGACATCGCGGGGTACTTCCTGAAGACGCCGGATGAGCGTCTCGACACGTCCCCGTTCTGAACTGGTTGCGCCGCAGGCAGGGCGGCGTCCGTGCTGCGCCTGTCGATCGCCCGGCCTCCGATCAGCCGGCGCACGGCGCCCTGAGACGCGCCATGCACCGGTCAGCACGAATCGCGCGCAGTAGATCGCCCGGGCGAATTGCGGCAGTGGGGTCGATGGCTGGGGTGGGGTCTGTGTCGGTTGGAGGACGATATGAGGTAGGTCCACCCCGTGGCAAGCGCCGAGCTTGTAACCGATGCTCCTGTAGACACCCACCGGGCTGAATCCGAGTGATTCGTGAAGGCCCACGCTGGCGGGTTTAGGAGACCTCGGCGACAGAGGATGGGCGGTACTGGATTCGAACCAGTGACTTCTTCGGTGTGAACGAAGCGATCTACCGCTGATCTAACCGCCCTCACGGCCTCCCCTGAGATGCTTCATTCTACTATGCCAGCGCCGGTCTGTCAATCCGCTCAGCTAGTTCCCCAAATCTCCGGTTGAACAGCGCCCTCTCACTCCGATGGCGTTCCCGCGACCCTCAGCATCACCGCGGCCGATCTTTTGCTTCGTCCTCCGTCCTCCGCCATCGCCCTCGCCCCCGCGCCTCGTACCCTCTGCTCCGTGCTTCGTCCGCCGTAGACGCCCCGCGCCCCGCCAATGAACCGGCAGCCGGTATTGGCAATCCCCCGCCGGGACTTCAACGCCGATCATTACGTCCGCCCCATTACCAGGGCTGAAGCCCTTCGCTATGTTCGGCCGTCCCTCCGGGACTTCAAGGGCCCAAGGCGCGGGCGCGAGGCACGAGGTACCGGGCACAGGGCGCGAGGCACGTGATGTTTTGTTTGACTCATCCTTCATCCTTCATCCCTCATCCTTTCAGAGTCTTCCGTCCTAAGTCCGCGATCCTACCAATCGCGGTTATCCTGGAAGTGAACCCATGGCAGCCTGGATCTGTTTGCTCCAGATAAAGCGGGGGCAAAGCATTCGCGTCGGATCTCTTGCGCCTATAGCCTATCCGGCGAATGGTTTGTCCTTACTCACAACGCCTGCTTGCTGCTTGACGTGAGGGGCGTTTGTGGAAAGAACCGCCGGAGTTAATTGCATGGAGGATTGCGCGAATGAAGCTTGAAGCCGAGACCGCCGCTTTGCGACGTTCTATCGCTGGATGGCGAGTGTGTGATAGTCGATCTTCCGAGTCGCTCCGGGAGGGCGGCGCTTTACTGAACGACCCTTTTCTGACCGGAGGCGCCCGTGTTGATTAGCCAGCAGCGAAAGCTGGAGACGCTGTGTGAGCAGCTTCGCGCAGCCCCACCCATTGCGCTGGATACCGAATTTATACGGGAGCGGCGTTATTTCCCACGGCTCTGCCTGGTTCAGGCCCGCGCGGGGAGCGGCGATACCGCCGTTGAGGCGCTGATCGATCCGTTCGAAGTGGATTTGAAGCCGCTGCTGGAGCTGGTGGCGGATGAGTCGCTGGTCAAAATCGTGCATGCCGGGGGACAGGATCTCCAGATTTTCTACCAGATTTACGGCTGCGAGGCGAAGCACGTCTTTGATACGCAGATCGCCGCGGCGTTTCTGGGATATGGTCATCAGCCCGGCTACATCGACCTGGTGACCCGGGCGCTTGGCGCCACCGGACTCTCCAAGGGTTCACAGTATACCGATTGGGCGGCCCGGCCGCTGGCGCCCGAGCAAATCGACTATGCTCTTGCCGATGTTCAATATCTGCCGGCGCTCTACACGACGCTGCGCGCGGATCTCGTGGCACGCGGTCGATTGCCCTGGGCGCAAGCGGAGTTCCGCAGAGCGGAGGCGCGCGCGCGGATGACAACGCCGCCGGAAGAGATATACAGCAGGCTGAACACCAGTGGTCTCTCTCGCCGTCAGCTTGGGGCGCTGCGAGAGCTCGCGGCTGCCCGGGATCAGATTGCAAGCTCCATCGATAAGCCGGTGGGATACGTGCTGCCGGACCAGGTCATGATTCAAATGGCGAAGCAGCCGCCCGGAAACCCCGCTGCGCTGCGAGCAATGCGCGGCATGCCGGCCGGAGTCGGAGAATATGCGGGGGAGCTCATCGCCGCTCTCCAGCGCGCGGCCCGCCTGCCAGCGAGCGAGATGCCCATATCAACCGCCACGGAACGTATCGATCCGCGTGCCGCCAACGTCGCCAGCTTGATGGGCGTCATCACGCAGGCGCGTGCCCTTCAGAATGGAATCGCCCGCACTTACCTCGCGACGGGAGATCAGCTCACGGCCCTGGCCGATTGGTGGCTTCGCCGGGCGCGCGGAGGATCCCAGGAGCTGCCGGACATTCCGCTGATGAGTGATTGGCGTTTCGAGCTCCTGGGAAAGGAACTGCTGGAACTGCTGGAGGGGAAACTCGCGGTCGCTCTTAAGACTCCCCCCGATCTCAGCCGCTCCAACCAGATATCGATCCGGGTGCTGTCGATTACGCCCGGCGTTGCAGACGAGCACTCTATCAGCGGCGCCGGATTGGAGACCGAGGAGACTCATGGCGTTGAATGAAGAAACCATCACGATCGATAAGGCAAGCGCTCTTACGGGGTACTTAGCTCGCCCATCGGACGCGGCGCCGCGCCCGCCTGTTCTGGTGATCTACGAAATCTTTGGCCTCACCAACAACATCAGGAATGCGGCAGCGCGCCTGGCCGACGCGGGCTATGTCGCCCTCGCGCCCGATTTCTTCCGGCATGATCCTGTGCCATACAACCAGTTTGCCGAAGCCCGCCGGGTATCGTCGAGTTTGAGTGACGCCGGCGCTATGAGCGATATCGCCGCCTCCATCGATTATCTGCAGAGCCAGCCATACGTCCGGACCGGTCCCAGCGCCGTACTCGGTTTTTGCATGGGTGGACGGATTGCGTTCCTGGCCGCGTGCAAACTGAATACCCGGATCGGCGCCTGCGTCGATTTTTATGGCGCCCGGCTGAGCGGCGGGAGGGTTCATGAAGGTCAGACGATGGTTCCGCTCGATGAAGCGGCGTCACTCCGATGCCCGGTTCAGCTCTTCTTTGGCGACCAGGATTCGTTCATTCCACCGGAAGAGGTAGAGATCATCCGGGACCGTCTCGATGACCTTGGCGCGAGCTTTGAGATTGAACTGTACCCGGACGCCGGGCACGGGTTCTGCTGCGAAGAGAGGGATTCGTACCATCCGGCCGCCGCGGCCGACGCCTGGGCGCGTGCTTTGCAGTTCCTCGAAGCGACCATCCGCGCGTGAATGCGCTGCCCTCTGCGTCTCTGCGCCCTCGGCGTCGAAAAAAAAATCGTGATTGAATGGGCCGTCATCGCTGACGATTTAACCGGCTGCCTGGACAGCGCGGCGCCGTTCGTCCGGAAGGGACGCCCGGTTCGCGCCGTTTTGCCGCCGGGATGGGACCCGCGTAATGCGAAGAGCCTGGCTCAATCATCGGCCATTGCAATCGACTGTGAATCCCGCACCCTCGATTCGGTGGACGCCGGCAGCGCCGCGGCGTCTGCCGCGGGCAAGGCGCTCTCGCTGGGGGCGCGCCGGATCTATAAGAAGATTGACTCTGCCATGCGCGGTCCCTGGGATGCGGAAGTTAAGTCGATTCAGCCGCGCGTGGGACTCGCCATCATCTGCCCGGCGGTTCCCACGGCCGGCCGCACGACTCGGGGTGGGATACAGCATATCAATGGAACTGCCGCGCCCGGTGGGGACCTGGTTCGCCGGCTCGGTCCGGCTGCGCGGCGCCTTGCACTGGACCGCGTGCGGCAGGGCGCAGCGTCGATCCGGGATGCGCTGGACAAGTATGAGGCCGAGGGAGCGTCCTACGTTGTGATCGACGCTGTGGAAGAAGGAGATCTGCGGATTGCGGCCGCAGCGGCGCTGCCGCGGAGTGGGACCGCGATGTTCGCGGGCGCCGCAGGTTTCGCTCACGCGCTCGCCGAGCATGAGGCGCCAGGATCGCCGCCACGGGTCCCGGTTTCCGGTATCCCATTGATGATCTCCGCCAGTTTCAACCCCGCCACGATCGCTCAACTCGCGGCGCTCGAAGAATTCGACGGAGCCGCGATCCTCGCGGTTCCACAGCGAGCGCTGATCGCTGCCGCCGAATCGGGCGATGCCGACCCGGGGCCGGCAGCCGAGGAGCAGATAGAGCGAGTGAGAGGACGAGCACTCCCCCATTATTGGGGGTCGGGGGGCCTTGGACCCGCTGCCGAGGAGCAGACGGAACGAGTGAGAGGACGAGCACTCCCCGATTATTGGGGGTCGGAGGGCCTTGGACCCGCTGCCGGGGAGCAGACGGAACGAGTGAGAGGACGAGCACTCCCCCATTATTGGGGGTCGGGGGGCCCTGGACCAGGTCTCGACGAGTGGGTAGAGCGTGTGAACGCCGTCTTCGCCAGCGGCCGATCACCCGTGCTCTGTGTGGAACAGAACGGGACGCCCGAGCGAGAAGACCCCCGCCTCGCCGCCGGGCTCGGACGCATCGGCGCATGCGCCGCGCGGCAGCTTCGCCCCGCGAGCCTTGTTATCTGCGGAGGCGCCACGGCGTTCGCCACAATTCGTCCGCTGACGCCGGTTTGGATGGAAATCGAAGGATTCGCCTTGCTCAATACACCCGCTGTGCGCCTGGCGGGCGGCCCGGCCGATGGTCTAAGTGTTATCACCAAATCGGGAGGATTTGGCGGCCCGGATACGCTTGTGCAGTTGGCGGCCCGGGGGGTCGAAAACGCGGATCGTGGGTAGTACTGGTAGCGGAAGACATGAGAATCGAGGAGAATCCATGAACGAAAAGCCACCAATCCTGGCGCTCACGATGGGAGACCCGGCCGGCATCGGGCCGGAGATAGTGGTGAAGGCGCTGGCCGTCGCACAGGTGCGCCAATGGTGCCGGCCGGTCGTGATTGGCTGGGCGGAGATTCTCCGGCAAGCCGCGGACCAGCTTCACCTCGGCATGAAGGTGCGAACCATCAGCGACGTGAGCGAAGCTCGTTTTGAGCCCGATTGCGCCGACGTTCTCGAAGCATCCCCTCTCAAACCCGAGCAATTCACCATCGGTAAGATCAGCCCGGCAGCCGGCGTCGCGGCGTTGGAGGCTGTTAAAGCTGCGGCACGGCTGGCGCTGGATAAAAAGGTCGATGGCTTGGTCACAGGGCCCCTCAACAAGGAGGCGATTGCGCAAGCCGGCGTCCCATTCACAGGGCATACCGAAACACTGGCGGAAGTGACCCATACGCAAAACTTCGGCATGATGCTCTCGGCCGGAAAGCTTAGAATTGTTCACGTCAGCACACACGTCTCACTGCGGCAGGCGATCGAGCGGGTCAAGAAAGACCGGGTGCTGGAGACGATCCGGCTCGCCGACGAAGGATGCCGGCTGCTCGGCATTTCCGACCCGCATTTAGCCGTGGCCGGGCTGAATCCTCACGCCGGGGAAGGCGGGCTGTTCGGGAACGAGGAGATTCAGGAGATCACCCCCGCCATTGAAGCCGCTCGAGCGGAGGGCCTCGACGTCACCGGGCCTCTTCCACCCGATACCGTGTTCTTACGCGGATCGCAGGGTGAATTCTCAGCGGTCATCGCCATGTACCACGATCAGGGGCACATCCCGGCCAAATTGATCGCGTTCAAGACTGGCGTCAACATCACCCTGGGACTGCCGATCGTGCGAACTTCGGTGGATCATGGGACCGCGTTCGATATCGCAGGCAAGGGCATCGCCGATCCGGCGGACATGGTGGAAGCGATCCGGATCGGCGCGCAGATGGCCCGAGCACACCAGAAAGCCGCCTGAGACGCGATAATCGGCCCCTTAAGACAGGACGCGCAGCGCCTGGTCGGCCGTCGCAGGGAGGAGCCACGACGTAACGAGCCGATTAAACTCATCGGCCTTCTCATCGTGCGGAAGCTGCCGGGCGCCCTGGAACATCTGCACAATTGCGCGGCCGTTCAGCTCCTGGTACGCGCGCGCATTGGATGCAGGGGAGTAAATCGACTCGGCGCCCCACGGAATCAGGACCGGCTGTTTGATCGACGCAAGCTCCTCCCTGATCCCCAGGTCCATGTCGCCGCGCAGAAATGACGCGATGGCAGAGCGAGCGCCCGGGCGATGGGCCGAGGCGTAGTAATGATCGATCATGGCATCGTCAACCAGCCCGGCGTCGTAATAGAGATCCTCCCGAAGCGTCCGGGCGATGCCGGCGCGAGAGGTCAGAAGATGGTACGCGGTATCCCCGAAAAACGGTAATCCCACGATCCGCGCGCTCCATTCGAGGGCAGCCGATGGTTTGGCGCTGGTGTCGGGACCCATCGGACAGATTGCCGTGATCGTATGAATACGCTCGGGCCGCGTATGCGCCAGGCGAATGGCATACGCCGCGGAATGTGAGCTGGCGATGACATTCGTCGGCGCGCCAATCACGCCTTTAATAAAATCGTCGATGAGCTGAACATAATAGCGCCCGGAATGGTTCATCACCGGACGATCCGAAAGCCCAAATCCCAGCAAGTCCAGCGCAAACACCTGGAACTTTTCCGAAAGCGGGCCAACATTGTGCCGCCACTCGTACGAGGAGGCGCCGGCCCCAATCCCATGAACCAGCAAAACCGGCGGACCCGAACCGGCAGCCGTATACCAGATTTTGCCGAGCCTCCAGTCGTAAAGCATCTGCTTTCCGGGCAGCGGCGAGGTGAGGAATTGCCCCTGGTTCGACAGATAGCCATTAACGGCGATATGCGCTCCAACCGCGCTTCCTGCAATCACGGCGCCCTTCGCAAGCTTCTTCCAGATCTTCTTCAATAGTTCTCCCTGCGGGGTTAGTTCCTC
>DASRZA010000073.1:0-15475 GCA_035686845.1 Armatimonadota bacterium
AAGGCGGCGTTGCGGGCCGCCTTCAGAAGATAAGCCCGGATGTTGGATATCCGCGCGAGACGATCACAATTCCGCTGCCGAGCCAGCCCCACAAATACCTCCTGCACGGCATCCTCGGCGTCTTCAGGGGAACTCGTGAGAGCAAGCGCATAGCGATAGAGCGACCGGGCGTGTTGATCGTACAGATCATCCAGCGAGCCGCCGGTGGACATGACCTGTTCCTGAACCCGGCTGATTTGCAGTGACACGACGACCTCGGCGCTGCGGTCCATGATTGCGGCCTCCATATATAGAGACGACGCGCACATGGGTTTTTGTCTATCCGGGTCCGCGATTTTGCGCTCGATGAGGATCGGAGCGCGCTCCTCTGCAGCAATCCGTGCTCCGGAGGACCAGCAGGGCAGTCTCGACCTGCGTCAGGACCCGGACCACGCGATAACGTCGAGGTTGGAGGTCTGTGTCACCCAGGCCGGTTCGGGGTTGTCACCATTCAGACTCGGACCGACCGAACGGAGGGTAAACCCGCCACCCAGTCGTTGATATTCAAATCCCTTACCGCTGAATGGATCAATGGGTACGGAACCTCCCAGGAGCGGAGACAACTCGTTGAGCGATGTCGGATAGGACCCAGAACGCGCCTTGTACCGGAGCAGCGCCAGGAAGATTCGCGAGCCGGCAAGGCCGGCGATAGCGAGATCTCGATTCCGCGGCTGTATTTCTGGGTCTGGCCCCCACAACCATGTGAGCACGTCGTAAAGCGGCAGATGGACCCGACTATCTATATGGCGCTCCATCCGGACGCGCCAGGGTTCGGTGACGTGATCAATTTCGCGCCCTTCGGCGTGGAGGTAAGCCAGTTCGTCCGCGTAGAAGATGGGCGACCAGATGTAGCTGCCCTCGCATTTAAGGCAAAACTCCTGCTCTTCACCGAGCCTGAGCGTCCGCAGCAGACGGGCCGCACCGTTGGCGCCTATCCCCTGGATGTTGTCAATGGTGTTGGCGCGATCGGCGATCATCCTCGGCCGGATAGTCGATGACAGATCGATGCGGCCGATCTCATCCTCCATCGTTCGCTCCTCAGGGCTCGAGATATTCCCTGGCTGTGCAATCGTCTGAATCGCAGTGCAAGCTTCATTCGCGATCTCGAACCGGGCCCTATCGGCCTCCACGTCTGAGTCGTCCCGGATGCATTTCTCAAGCCGCAGATCGAGCGTTATGAGATGAAATGCCTGTGCGCTCTGATGATCGCGGGCCGCAAGCATTGCTTCTCCGATCAAAAGCCACGAGGTCTTTTCAAGATAATCCGCATTCGGGCCCTGCCCCATGTAACTGGTGGACGGGTGATCGGAAACATAACCTGCGGGCGAGTCTTCAGCCCGTCTCACGAGAATCGGTATATCCCGATACGGCGCTATCGCCTGCTTCATCGTGTTCCAGTCCGTCGAACTGTAAGGCGATTTCAATGGGTTGAGTAAACCTTCAATCATTGATTCCACCCTCGTGGCGTCGGAATCCGAAACTCGCACGAAGATATCCGAGTAAATCGGAGCTGCGGTGTCCGCGGCGGGTACAGGGCGGTACACAATATCAGAAGCGGTGATCGGGTATCCCTGCTTCTTCAACGCCATCAGTTCGCTTTCAACCCGAAGGCGCATGACAAGGACCGCCGCGCTGTGAATCATAACAACGGCGAGCACGGCGATGAGCAGCTTTTTGCCAACCCGCAATCTGCGCGGCCCCCTACCAAAGCGTCTGGTTACTCTCATCATTTGATTCTCCTTTTGGAGTGGACAGTGTGCGCAGCGCCGAGTTCGCCGAGCACTCCCATGACATAAATCGGGAAGCGCCGCTGGAACAGCCGGGTAATGTAGGTTTCATTCCCGATGGATGAGTCTTAATCCTGCAAGGAGCGCTCCGATCTATTTGGAGGGAAGGATGAACCCGGAGCGGAGGAGAATGGGTTTTTTGAGAGTAGGAGCGAAACCGTTTGAGGACATTCAAATGAATTCGGTGACAACCCGGAGAACGACGATTCAGAACGACTGGCGGGTGAAGGAAGCCACAAGCCGGGGAACGTCCTCGGCGAGTGATCTGCCCTGGCTGCCGGCCGCTGTTCCCGGCCACGTCCACCTGGATCTTATGCGGGCCGGCGTTATTACCGACCCGTTCTATCGTATCGCCGAAAGATCCGCCGCCTGGGTGGATGAGACGGATTGGGTTTATGAGACGACGTTTCAGGTTGAAGAACCGGTCGCAGCGTCAACCTATCTCGTTTTTCACGGCCTGGATACCATCGCCCGGATCTCACTGAACGATGAGCTGATCGGCGAAACCGACAATATGTTCGTCCCCCATGAGTTTCCGGTGGCCTCAAAGCTGCGGGTGGGAACAGGCGAGGCGGGACAGAACGCGCTGCGCATCGTTTTCTCCTCTGCGCTGCGTGTTGGCCGGGAGCGGCAGAAGGAATGGACCGATGCCGGCAATGATTCGCTGGCCCCCGAATGGTTTCTCTGGGGACCGCGGTCGTTTGTGCGCAAGGCACAGTATATGTATGGCTGGGATTGGGGTCCCGAGCTCGTCTCCTGCGGTATCTGGAAGCCGGTCGAACTGGTGGAGGTTCCCACGGCCCGGTTGCTCGATTGGAAGTACGACACCACGTTCACACCCGATGGTAAGGCCATCGTGCGCATAGACGCGTTCTTTGAGCGCGGAGCCGGCGCCGAAGAGGCGCCTCTTACATTGACCGCGGCGATCTCAGAAGTGGGATGGCAGTCCATGGAATACGACGATCCGATCCCCTCGCCGGTGACGGTCGAGGCGCCGACCGGTTCGGGCCGGCTCCAAATATCCAGCACAATCACGATTGATCTTCCGCGGCGGTGGTGGCCGAATACCCATAACCCGGAAGATGATCGCCTCCATCCCGCCCTCTATACTCTCCGGCTCGCGCTGGCTCTGGCAGACGGGGAACCCGTCGATGAGAAGACTGCTCGCATTGGTCTCCGAACGGTGGAGCTGATCCGGGAACCCGATCCGGATGGCGGCGGCGAGTCGTTCAAGTTCCGGGTGAACGGCCAGGATACTTTTATGAAGGGCGCCAACTGGATTCCGGCGGATTCATTCCCGGCCCGGTTAGAACATCGATCCGGCGTAACTAGTTTTCCTACAGACCGCCGGACGGAGCAGTTGATCTTCGCGGCGTGCGACGCCGGTTTCAATATGCTGCGCGTATGGGGCGGCGGCCTTTATGAATCCGACCACTTCTATGAGTTGTGCGATGAACATGGGATTTTGGTCTGGCAGGATTTTCCTTATGGCTGCGCCTATTATCCCGACACCGGCACGTACTCCGACGCCGCCAGGAGAGAAGCCGTGTCCGCGATCCGCCGGCTCCGGACGCATCCTTCGCTCGCTCTCTGGTGCGGCAACAACGAAAATGACTCGATGCATCATGATGGCTGGTCGGGCGCCAATGAGCCGCCGCGCTATCTCGGCGAAAAACTGTATCACGAGATCCTGCCTGCTGCCGTGGAGGAAGGAGATCCCGGCCGACCCTACTGGCCGTCATCTCCTTATGGCGGCGAGAATCCCAATTCGCAGGAGTGGGGCGACCGGCACGATTGGGATGTCTGGCATGGGGTGGGCGACTGGATTCATTACCCGGCCGACGATTCCCGCTTCCTTTCGGAGTTCGGATTCGCCTCTTCCTGCAGCCTTCCAGCGTGGGAAAAATGCCTGGCGGTCGCGGATCGATGGCCCCGGTCACCGGCGGTCCGATGGCATGACAAGACGCGGAAGGGGTACGACACCTACCTCGGCTTTATTGGGATCCACTTTCCCGAACCGCGGACATTAGAGGATCTGGTCTACTACAGCCAGCTCAACCAGGCCGAGGCTCTGAAGTGCGGCATCGAGCACTGGCGCCGCCGTAAAGGACGCTGCTGGGGCACACTGTTCTGGCAGTTCAACGACTGTTGGCCGGTGCAGTCGTGGTCCGTCGTCGACTCAGAATTGCAGCAAAAGGCCGCGTATTACGCCGCAAGACGGTTTTACCAGCCCGTCCTGCTCTCCCTCGTCCGCGGCGGGAACCGGGTCGAGGCGCATCTCACCAATGATCTTGCGCACGCAATCCGGGGCGAAGTATCACTTACGATTGAAACATTCGAGGGAGAGGTTGCAGCCCGCGTGTCGACCCCGGCTGAAATCGAGGCCAACGGAACCGGCCCGGTCGCCACAATCGATCTGTCCTCCGCGCAGGGACGGGAGCGAGACGTTTATCTGCATGCGCGTTTCGAGGCCGAGGATGAGATTCAAGCCGCCGAGAACTATCTCTTTCTCGCTGAACCGAAAGATCTTCGCCTGCCCGATCCGGGCCTTGAGGCACGGGTGGAGCGCTATGCTCAGCATCCGGGAAACTGGACCCTTACCATCAAGGCCCGGCGCTTCGCAGCCTATGTCTGGTGGCGCTTTGACGGAGTCACCTACCAGGACGATTCGCCCTCCACCGATAATTTCTTCCATCTGCGCCCCGGTGAAGAGAAGATCATGGGCCTCGGTGACCTGGAAGCCATCGAAGATGAAATCAGCGGCCGGCTGCGCGTGAGGAGCCTGTAGAATAGGTGTTAGGTGTCAGGTGTTAGGTCTTGGGTGTTGGGAGCCAGGCGCGGGCGAGAGCCGTCACGCTCCGATGCTCCCACACTCCCACACTCACACACTCACACACTCCCACACTCCCACACTCCCACACTCCCACAGTCACCATCCTCCGTCCGCGCCCCGCGCCTTCTCCTCCTAATGAGGTAGCCGCACTCTACCTATAATAAACCTGAAAGAGCCGAGTGGCGGCTCGAAGCGCCACGGGCGATACACGCCGCCCAGGCGTGACGCTCTGAACGCGGAGTGAATCCGGGATAATCGTAATCGTGACTCCATCCGTCAGGATCAGGGGCAAGACAGAGCGTGCGATGCGACCGCGGCAGGAACTGGTTCTGAAGATGTCCAGGCCGCAGCCGGTCGTGAAGGGCGCGCCGGTTGCGCGCCGGCTGCACGGCGTCTTGAAGTCCACAGGCGCGGATATCGTGGCCATTCTTGCTCGTCTCGACGACGGCCGCGCCGTCTCGGTAGATGCGCTGGCCGGTAACACCGGTTGGCTGCAGCCCGAGCACCTCCGGTGGCTTTCCCGCCTCGCCCACCTTGCGGTTCTGCGCGGCCAGCCAGTGATTACCGACCGCCTGGGCACAGGTGTCGATGAGCCTGCGCCGGATGGCATTCGCACGGCGTGGTTTGTGCCGATCGGCGCGGGCGACCGGGTGGTGGCTCTCCTGAACCCCAGCCCGTCGCTCGAACCCCGGCAGATTCTCGATCCGGCCAACAGTCTCGCCGGTTTATGGGGAGACAGCGGTCATCGACGGAAGCGGACGGCGCCTCCCGGCCAGAAAGATTCCACCGGTCCCTGGAATGAAAAATCCCAGGAGCGGACCATCTTCTCTTCCGAAGGCGAGGCGATTCGAAAACGGGAACGAAAGCGGCTGGCGTACGATTTGCATGATGGCCCGGCCCGCCGGCTCGTAGAGTGCCTCTATCATCTGGACGCGGGCGCGCTGAAAACCGATCCCGAGCATTCAGAAATATCCGACGACATCCGCGCAGCCCGGGCTGCGGCGCAGCGGGCGATGGATGAGATGCGTCGGCTGGTACACCGTTACCGGACACCGGAAGAGGATACCCAATCCGCGCTGCTGACGGTGATTGAAGATTTTCAACGATTATCGGGCGCGCAGGTCACCTTTGATTGCCCGCAGGCGCTCCCACTCCAGCCGGCGCAGGATGAAGCGCTGCGCGCGGTGGCGGCCGAGGCGCTCTTCAACGCCTGGCGGCATGGTTCGGCCGATCAGATCGCCGTAACCGTAGAATCACGTCCGGGTGAAGTCTTGCTGATTGTTGCCGATAATGGAAAGGGCTTCGACACGTCGTCGCTTCGATTGGTGGGAGAGCAGGGATCCCGCGTGGGCTTGATGGGCCTGCGAGAGCGCGTCGGGGAGTCCGGCGGCTGCCTGGTCATCGAGAGCAAGCCCGGTAAAGGAACCACCGTGACGGCGCGGTTCCAGGTAAAGAATACGCTGCTGGTGGACCTGCGCCGGCGCCCAAATCCGCCCGCTGAGGGCGAGGTCGCAGTTTAGCAGGCGGCGATCTTTCCGAAGCGTCTTCCCGACATAACGCCGGGAAAGCGAACGCTCCGAAGAGGAATTCAAATATGTCTGAAGTACGGGTTCTTGTGGTGGACGATCAGAATCTGCTGCGGGAAGGGATAGTGTCGCTTTTGCGCCGTCACGAGGGCTTAAAAGTGGTGGGCGAAGCGTCCAATGGACGTGAAGCGCTCCGCAAAGTCCACGAGCTCGAGCCGGACGTGGTGCTCATGGACGTGAAGATGCCGGTGATGGACGGCGTCACGGCCACCCGGCAGATCCGGCAGCAGAATCCGCGAACTCGCGTGGTTCTTCTCACCATGTTCCCCGATGAAGATTCCATCGCAGAGGGCCTCTCGGCCGGCGCCTGTGGATTCCTCCTCAAAGATATCAACCCCGATGAGCTGGTGCGGGCGATTCGATCGGCGCGGGCCGGGGATGCGCCGCTGGATCCACGCGTGGCGCAGCACGTTCTCCTGGAGTACTCGCGCCTGGCTCATGAATCGACGAGCCGCCAGATGCAGTCCGACGGTCTTTCCGTCCGGGAGATCGACATCCTCCGCTGCGTCGCCAAAGGCTGGAGCAACAAGCAGATCGCCGCCGACCGCGAGATTAGCGAAAAGACCGTCAAAACCCACCTCCGAAATATCTTCCGCAAACTCGACCTCAACGACCGCACCCAGGCCGCCGTATACGTCGTCACCAAAGGACTATGAAACGGGGTTAGGTGTTGGGTGTTGGGTGTTGGGTGTTAGGGCCTGGGTGTTGGGTGTTAGGGCTTTGGTGCTAGTACTACAACGAGACGACCCGCTGAAGTGTTTTAGGTTGTTCTTGTTGCCCGTCTGGCTATCGTGCTCAGAATATTGCCTCTTGCGAGGATTAACCTCATGCCCCGATCGTACCGGATCGGGAACAAGCTCGAGAGCGTTTGTGCTCAGGTCTCGTTGTAGTACTAGGTACTGGGTGTTAGGGATTTGATTCATCCTTCATCCTTCATCCTTCATCCTTTCAGCGTCACCTCTCACACACTCATCCTCTCACACACTCAGTCTCTCACCTTTTTCGGCCTGCGCAGCCGGCAGCGGCGGGTCGTGTGGCAAGGGTTGATGGGAAAGTATGGCAAAAGCGCATAAAAAAGCCCTCGCCTGGAGGTGTACACCTCCAGGCGAGGGGCTCGTACAGCATTCCGCTGTCGTCACAAACTACGAGTGGTGGCGAACGCGGTGGATGCGGCGGCGGTGGGTTGAAGATTTGTGAACACGGGAGTAGCGGGTACGGTAGGTGGTGTGGCGGGAACGCTGGTGGGTGGTATGACGGGAACGCTGGTGGGTGGTGTGGCGGGAACGCTGGTGGGTGGTGTGGCGATGATGCGGCTGATCGGCGCCCACGGCGATGGCAGCCTGGTTGACCGGATGGCGGATCGCCCCCGGGACATTCTTGCTGATAGTGCTGCCCATGGCCATGCTGCTGGCGAATATTCCTGCCATCGCGCACGCGGCCGCAGCAAACGCTCGAATTGTATTCTTCATCAAATCTCCTGTAGACAACTCAAGAGGAACGGTACAAAGATTGTGCCGATCTCTCCAGACGGTTTACCCGCAAAGGACCTGTGCCGAAACAGGGGTATGATGCCTCTGCGATAAGCCAGAGGTGAATTTTATGCCATGGAGCCGGCGCCCGCCCCCATCCTTCCTCCCTCAGCTTTTCCTCAGCGGATCTCCGCGGATCTCTGCGTCTCCGCGGTGAATCGTTTTCCGTCCACCGTATGAAGGAACCGGCTGATCGCTAACGAAACAGCTGGTTATCGCAGGCCCGCCCGTCGGGCCGGCTGCGCGAACTTTCTTCAAAGTATTTTTCGCCGCCGGCGCTGGTAGGACGCGATCTGGCCTACCTGGAGGCGTAGGATAGAGACATGAGACTCCTTGTACGACTTCAAAACCCGGTCCAGACCCTGATTCCGCTCAGCCACCAGGACCTGTTGGCGGGTGTGATCTATCGTCTGCTGGCGACCTCTGACGCCGACTATTCCCGTTTTCTGCACGACGAGGGATACGCGGCGCCGGACGAATCGGGCCGGGATGACCGCCGGTTCAAGCTCTTCGTGTTTTCCGGACTGCGCAGCCGGCAGCGGCGGGTGGTGGGAGACCAACTGGCGCTCTCGCCCGGCCCGGTGGAATGGCAATTGGGGGCGCCGGTTGAGGATTTCCTACGCCACTGCGCCACCGGGCTCCTCAGCGCCGGCGAGCTGCGATTGCGCGACTCCGTCTTCCCCATAGAGTCGGTGCAGACGCTGCCGGCGCCCGACTTTTCCAGCGGGACGTTCCGGGGCGCCTGCCTCAGCCCCATCGTCGCGTCCGTTCCCCGGCCGGACAGCCGGTATCCGCTCTACCTGCGGCCATCCGATGGCGCCCTGTTCTCCCACGCCATCCACCAGAATCTGAGCCGGAAGCACCGGCTCCTGTACGGCCGGCCGGCCGAGGGAGAACCGGTCCGGCTCACGTTCGACCCGGCGTATTTAGAGAAACACCGGGGCGGTACCAAACTCATCCGGTATCACAACATCGAAATCGTCGGCGCCCTCGCCCCCTTCACCGCCTCCGGCGCCCCCGCGCTGTTAGAAGTCGGGTACGAGTGCGGGTTCGGCGAGAAGAACAGTGGGGGATTTGGGATGGTGGAGGTGAGATGATGAGAGCGGGTGAGCCGACGTCGGGCCCAACGGATGGAGAAGGGGGAATCGCCGCACCAACGTCCTACCCCGGGCGCGGTGCGATTAAACATTCCAAACCTGCCACAGCCACAAACTTATTACAATTCCGACCGCCCGGATGTAGGAAGCATCCTAATTCTACCATATCTGAGAACAAGAAATATCGGGTATATTTACCGAAGTTGGTGGCACTGGCGAAACAACGAGGGCTATACTAAGTTCATCATTGATAATGCGGATTTGAAATGACGCGATATCCGAAGGCTGCCACCTGGCGATTACCAGGGATCACGTCAGGCCTGCAGCCAACCACCCTGCACCAGGCGTCGCAACCGCCGGTGGGTGGAGGAGAGGAGGACACGCATAATGCTGGATACAGTTCTGGAGATCGGCCGGGTATTACGCGCCTCGCCCGATGGCCTGAAGCACCACCGCTACGTAAAGAAAGCGCCGATTCCCGATGCGAAGCGCAACCCGGTTCACTTCTGGCGCGTGCCTGTAAAGTCGGACGGCAGCTTCGATTTCGCGGAGCGCGAGCCGCTGATAGACGAGGTGCTGCAGAAGAGACTCTTTTACCTCAATTACAAGAGCAGCGATGCCGACTCGTCCAAGCCCTACATATTCGGAGATCTATACCGCACTGTGAACAAAGGTGTAGAGGACGGCAATTTTAGATTCGGCGACCCGACGAAGAAGAGTTGGTCCTCTCTTAACTCATTCCAACGAGCGGAGGCGCTCGACATTATCCCGACCGATCGCGCGCGGCGGTTTCGGGACGCGATGCGTGAGCAAATAGAGGTGATTGAAGATTTTCTTCGAGCTCAACCCAACGCCTATTTACATTTCGACTTCGGCGGCAGGGGCTGGCACGAGCTCAGTGAAGAAATGAATCTTCTTGATGAGAGTGTGCTCAAAGCATTCTTTAACCCGACAGAACGCGGCTATATTCTCACAGCCTTCCTCTATAAGGCTCTGCTGCCTGGCACCAGTCGTTCGCCCGGTTTTGAAGAAGGATCTAGTCATAAGACGCGTGTCTTCCACGACCGTGGCCAGGCGCTCGATCTGCTTTACGGGATCAATTACGCGTCTCGCGCCTCGGTGCGTAAGAACGACGTGAAAATCGTTGTACTGCCAAGAGGGCGGGACCTCACCGCGACGGTTATCGAGCGTTTTTTTGAAAGGATCGCAGGTGCGCAGCCCGATGAGGCTGCCGAGATTGCAGAAGAACAAATCGCTGAGGAGATCGCGGCTGCTGGCCCATACCCTGGCTCGGCGCCGAGCCAGAGTGCTGAGGATGAAGACGAGCTCTTTAGCATACTGGCGCCGACTGACCCCGAGGTACGGGAGATCGCTCAGTTCGACTTCGTCTTCAGCAAGGCGGGAGGAACCAAGGCCGACATCGACATGGTGGAGTTGGCCGGCTTGGACCGATCCAAGCTTTCGTATATCGCCCGCAGAATTCGGGGGAAGCGAGCGGAAATTGAGCAGGCGCGCAGCGAGCGCTTGGCACAACTTGGGTGGACCAAGCCGCCTTTTCCACTTACAATCACATCATGCTTTCTCGACATTCTCGGTGACACCACTCGCGGCAAAAAGAAGTACCAGAACCACCTTCTTCGTGTTCTACCACAGATTTACACAGGCTGTTACTTCGACGACCCAGTATTGCTGCCGGCTCTAATTGAAAAAACAGAGTTCGGGATCCGGAACGACTCGTTCAGATTCGTTCTGCTGCGCTTCGCCTACTATTTCTTACTAAAAATTCAAGATTACGAAGGGGACCGTCTCATGGATATACAAAACTCACCGTCCTATCAAATCGGCTGCCTGCTCGGAACGATGGCGAAGCCGTTTTCGGGACCGAAATCCAAAATCCGCTCGTTCGAGAAGAACTACGTTGGGCTGCTTTCGCGGCGAATTACGACAATCTCTGATGTCGTGAAGCTTGCAAATGATATCAATCAGAAGCTGGTTATGCACGAGCAGCTATACCCGAGCGTACGAAATGCCGCCAACGCGCTGGCCGACGCCGTGAAGAGATTCGACGGGAGATACGACAAGAGTCAATGTGCGTTCGGCTTCTTTGAGAGCTACTTCGCACCAATACCGCCCAGGCAGACGGATACAGAGGGCGCCGGCCAGTCCGGCGAAACCGCCGCCGCCGCTGACGTAGAGGACCTTCCGGGCCTCTAACCCACGCGAGTGCATGGATGGAAACAGCGGCAGGATTGCCGATTTGAACCTACTACGATTCAGGGGGACAAAAATGAATAATGCTTCTTTGCCAGTAGAGAAATCTGAGATCCTGTTCTTATACGAGAGCACCTACTCAATTCCTAATGGAGATCCTTTCACAGGAGAACAGCGATATGATGAGGAGACGAAGCGGGTGCTCGTGAGCGATGTTCGGATCAAGCGGTTCATCCGTGATCACTTGTACGACACCGGGATCGATATCTACGTGCGCAACGATCGCACTAGCGTAAAGGCAGTCAAGGAGGGCAAAGAAGGTGACGCAGAGTCTGGAGCGGCTGCCCGACTGGCGAGCCTGGAGAAGGAGCGGCCGAAGGCGTCATCTCACGAACTGCTCACCAGCCTGATCGACGTACGCCTGTTCGGTGGTATCTCTACGAAAAAAGGTGACGCAATCAATCTAACCGGACCCGTACAGTTTGCGCTTCTAAACCCGTCATTGAATGCGGTGGATCTAAGAATGCACCAGAACACCTCTGTGTTCGCTTCCCGCACAGATAACACTCGCGGCGCTATTGGAACGACGACCGTTGTGCCGTACGCGCTTATGCAGATCCACGGGTGGGTGAACCCCTTTGCGGCTCGCCACACAGACCTGGCGCCGGGCGATCTCGTGCGAATGTTTCGGGCACTTTGGGACAGCATCAACAACGCAAACACACGCTCGAAATCGAACCAGAGCTCGCTATTGCTCATCCAGGTCGTTTACACCGAGGCCAACAAAAAGCTGTACGGCCTGGATCGGGCAATCCAAATTGCTCCCGCTGATAACAGACGAGAGGAGCAGATCAGGAGCCGCGATGACTATGAGCTCAGCCTATCGCTGCTGAACACGCTAACGCAGAAATCCGAGAGCGTCAAAGAGGTCCGTTACTATACCGAGGATTCGAGCCTTGCCCGTGAGCTGGGTGAGTTCACAAAATTCAAGGCCATGGACATCGCGGGTCGTGAATGACGCATGGAGGCTCTGATGCAGGGCTTGCGATTCCGTATTCGCGGTCGCTGGGCGCATTTCCGTAGGCCCGAGACCAATAACACGCCACTCACTCACGACTTCATCACCAAAACCGCAATGATCGGACTTATAGGGGCGGTGTTAGGCGTTGAGCGACCGGACATGTGCGTGCTTTTCCCAACCTTATGTACCGACCTGTTGTATGGCGTCCACGTAGCCGGGGCGGTGAAGAAGCAGTCATGGGCATTCACGCTGCGGAACCCTCACCGACAGAGTGAGCAAAGTCCCCGCCACATGGAATTCCGTCGCGATCCCGACTACACGGTCGCTCTATGTCTTCACGGCGACCGGTCGCGCGATACGTTGCGCCGTTTCAGCGAGGCTGTTCGAGCATCCGAGTCGTGTTACACACCTGTACTCGGCCTGCATAATTGTCCAGCGGAAATCGAATGGCTGGGAGAAGAGGAGTTTACGCCCGGTTCAGGACCTTACACTTCCAGCGGCTTCGTGCTGCGAACTCATCGTCCGAGCGAGGAGTTCAACTTCCGGGACTTTCGCCTCGGATTTGATCGCATCCCAACCTATCAGGACAGCGACTGGTGGAACCTACCCGACATGTACCGCGAGGTGATGTATCCGTCTGCGGGTTCGGCAATCACCGTCATTGGCGACCATTATCGGTCGCGCGGGGGAGAGACATGGTGCCTGATCTAGCTACCGGCGGCGGAAGCGACCCGTTTGACGTATACCTATCCCATCCGGATAAGACGCTACGCGTCCACACGGAGGGAGTCGTCGCGGGAGTTCGACGTCGAACGGCCCAGAAGCTCCCTCAGACCGCGGCGCTGTTCCATGACTTCGGCAAGCTCAACCCGAACTTCCAGCTCAAACTGGACGGGCCGCATCCGTTAGGGTATTCAAACCACGCGTACCTATCGGCGCATGCATTCCTGGCGTTCTGCCAGTCCAACCCCAGGGCGGCTCGCCGGCTCGGCATCGCGAACACTCTCGATATCCTTACCGCGGTCGCTATCATCGCTCACCATCACGGGAATTTACCGAACATGAGCAGCATTCTGAGCCTGCCTGAACGAGAACGCCTGGCAGAGTTCCTCACCACAGAACCGCATCTGCCCATGTCAGGGTTTCTGCAGGGCTGGTTCGAGCACACCGAGTTTGACGCCATCGGTGAACGCTCGCTGCTGGATCGCTGCGCTATTCTCAGAGAGGACACTTTGAAAGAGTGCTCGGATCGCCTCGATCTGTTCCTCGAAACTCAAGCCGGCTTTGCAGCATTGATCGAAGCCGACAAGAGGGACGCGGGGAACAACAATTGGTTGCAGCGTGAGGAGCAGCTTGCATGGGCTGAGGAGCACTTCAGCGCATCACTCAATAATGCAATCTCGACCTTCCGAGAGCTTAATCCCTTGAATCTGGCGCGCACAGCGGTCCGCGAACAGGCGGTCGAGTCACTTGGCGCCGCTCTCACAAAAGGTGAACGTGTCTTTACACTCACCGCGCCAACGGGAGCCGGCAAGACCTACGCGTTGCTCGCCCTGGCGAACCGGATCCGCGAGGACCATCCGGAACAGAGCATCCTGTATGCCTTGCCCTTTCTCACAATTACTGAGCAGGTTGAGGACATCTGCCGGAAAGATATTTTCCCGAGCGAACCGCTCTTCGTGACCCGAATTGACTCCCGCGCGGAAGATGAAGAACTCGCGGCGCTGCTGGCTGCTCTGGAGACCGCGCCGGAGAGGGCAGGCGAGCTGATGAAGCGGAGCTTCTCGCGATCTACATTCGATGCAGGATTCATCATTACAACCTTTGTGCAGCTCTTCGAGACACTCTTAAGCAACCGCGGAAGCACGCTCCTAAGATTACCCAATCTCGGCAAGCGGATCTTCCTCCTCGACGAGATTCAGGCGCTGCCGCCCCGCTTATATGTGTTCTTTACGGCCTTTCTTCGCGTCTTTTGCGAGAAACACGATAGCTTCGCGATCCTCTCAACGGCCACAATGCCAGCGCTGAGTTTACCCGAGAAGAAGATCGACGACAACGAAGATCCAAGAAAGCTATTCCCGGGCTACGAGCCGCCGAAGGAACTGCTTGACCCCGGCAATTTTTTTGGCCTCCCGGTGTTTGATCGATACGAAATTCGGAGAGTGCCGGGAACGACAACGCTGCCCGATCTCGCAAAGCTGATCCTGCGCGACAACTCATCCTGCCTTGTCATCCTCAACACCATTGACGATACCAGGCGACTTTACGATCTCCTCCATGATAAGGTTCCGAGAGAAGGCCTGGTACTTCTGAACACCCGATTCATTCTGAACGACCGCCGTGCTCATTTGGCGAAGTGCAAGACTCGATTGTCTGCGGGCGAGCGAACCGTACTGATCTCAACGCAACTGATCGAGGCTGGCGCAGATGTAGATTTCCCTGTTGCCTTTCGCGATCTATGCCCGCTGCCAAGTCTAATCCAGTCGGCGGGGAGATGCAACCGAAACGGGAAGCCGAAACGAGGGATCGTCTGGTTCTTTGAACTGGTCGGCGACAAGGGAGAGAGCCGCGGGGAGTTGGTGTACAGAGATCCGGCAGATGGTTGGATCCTGCAGTTCGTCAGGGACGCCATAAACGGCAGCATTTCCGAAAAGAACCTCCTGCATACTCAGCGTGACTACTTCAATCAGATCAACCTCAATCTGTCTGTGGGCACGCACCGCCTGACCGTTGATGGTCGCAAGGAGTCCGATAACCTCATCCGCCGCATCACAGAGCTCGCGTTCGAGACCGTCGGGAGCTTCCGCCTCATAGACGAGGACGCCTTCGGAAAGGAGCTTCGCTACTATGTGCCCGCCTGCGATCAAGATCTGGCGTGGGAGGAGCTGCAAGATCTGACGATCGAAGCCGCTCGCGCAGGGGGCGACCGCCGGTTACCGTACGAGGAGGCGAAACAGTTCCAGATAAAAATCGATCTGAAACTCAGGAGCATGGCCGGCCGTGTCGTTGCGCTCCGCGTCTGGAACGAAAGGGACGCGCCACCCGCGGAAAAGCGCCGCGGCGAGGTCAAGGAGGTCTGCGGTCTGCGAAAGCTGCTGCTCCCCGAAATCCATTATTCCTCCCGCACCGGAATCGAGACAAAAGGAGGCGGAGTTGCGATACTCTGATTCGCTCGGGCAGGCGCCCAACACCACCGGCCCGCTCGACCTCCACGCCCTCCGGGCCACCGGGACCGAGGTCCACTACTACGTCCTCTGCCCCCGAAAACTCTGGTGGTTTTCGCATGGCATGGAGCAGGAGCATGTCTCTGGCTCGGCCGGCGCCGAGAATGTGGCGATGGGGCGGCTGCTCCACGAAGAGAGCTATCCGGAT
>DASRZA010000074.1:0-18550 GCA_035686845.1 Armatimonadota bacterium
CCCGCGCCCAATCTTGTCCCACCGGCGCGGACCGGGCATCCGCCGGTAACACGGCAAGTTCTTCCAAACGGGCTGGTGGTGCTGGTTTACCCTGATCACTCCAATCCTGACGTCTCCATCTCGGGCGCTATCCGCGCCGGCGCCCTCGCCGACCCTCCGGGTAAGCAGGGATTGGCGAATTTCGTGGCCGACATGCTGGATCGCGGCGCCGGAAATCGCACGGAAGACGAGATTTCATCGGCGCTGGATTTCGTCGGCGCCTCCGCGAGTGTTTCGGCGTCCGGGTCCGGCACATTCTTCACGGGCCATTCGCTCGTCGAAAACTGGCCGCTGACTCTCGGGATTCTGGCGGATGAGATTCAAAAACCGACGTTCCCCTCCGCTATCGTGGATCGCACTCGAAACCAACTGGAAACTGAAATACAGGTGGCCGCCGACGATCCCGAGACCGTCGCCATGAACAACTTCTTCGCGACGCTTTATCCGGCGGATTACCCGCTCCATTGGCCGATCCTTGGCGTCGCCGATACCGTGAAGAACATCACCCGCGACGACCTGGTCGCTTTTCACGACCGCTATTATCGACCGGACCTCACAACCATTGTTGTGGTGGGGGATGTTCAGCCGGACGCGGCGGTCGCGACGGTTCAGCAATACTTTGGATCGTGGGCCGCTAATGGTTCCATACCGAATACGGAGCCGCCGGTAATGGAAGATCAGATTCCGGCTCAGCAGGTGAACAAGACGATGCCGGGAAAGAGTGAGGAGATTGCGGTGATGGGGTTCCGCGGCATTACGCGCAAAGATCCCGACTATTATCCGGCATACTTGATGAACCTGATTTTAGGGAACGGCGATTTCAATAGCCGCTTCATGAAGGATATCCGCGATCGCAAAGGACTGGTTTACGGTGTGTCGAGCGCGTTTGAAGCCGGCCTGGTGGCGGGTCCCTGGATTCTCGAGATGCAGTCAAGTCCCACTAACGCCGATCGAGCGATTCGATCTGCGACGATCGACATGCGCCAGATGCAGCTCAACGGACCAACTCCGGCGGAGATGAGGCTGTTCAAGGGATGGGTTTCGGGAAGCCAGGCCCTCCGGCTGGAGACGAGCGCCGGGATCGCCGAGAGCCTGCTGCAATCGGAATATTATGGCCTCGGGATTGACTATACCTGGACGTACCCGGAATTGATCAACGCCGTTACTCGGGAGCAGGCGCTGGCGGCGGCCCGGCGGTTTCTACACCCGGATAATCTGATCACGAGTACGGCGGGACCCTCCTGAAAAGGGGATAGGGCAGCCGGCGTCGTATTGGGATTCCATGGCGAGTCTTTAACGAAGCTTTCGGACGGGGAGAGACGATGAAGAGCACACGACGAGGGTTCTTAGCGGCAGCGACGCTCGGGCCGCTGGCGTTAGCGAGCGGGGCCGCGGTCGCCGAGGCGCCGGATGATCTGCCTCCTCCTCGCTACCAGCTCTCTATCAACCTGGAGCTGATGTTTCCTTCGAGCGTACCGTACGAGGACCGGGTCGCGCAGGTCGCGGCTTGCGGGGCAAAGTACTACAGCTTCTGGGGATCGGCCGGCAAGAATCTGGACGCAATGCTTGACGTGCAGCGCAAGCACGATCTCAAGTGCGTCAGTATTTCAGGGAACCCAAAGACCGGCTGGGGATCCGGACTTACGAAAACCGGCGCCGAGGCGGCGTTTCTGGATGACTTTGAAGCCTGCTGCGAACTGGCCAACCGGTTCGGCGCCGATAACCTCATCACATTTGTCGGCGTGGTGCAAAAGGAGATTCCATGGGAGACGCAGCAGGCGCAGATCATCGCCGGGTTAAAGAAGGCCGGCGCCATCGCCAAAAAGTACAACGTCTACCTGACGCTGGAGCCTTTGAACCGGGTCGAGTCGCCCCAGATGAGCATGTTGACGGCCGGCGAAGCGTTCCATTACACCGCTGCCGTTGACCATCCCAACATCCGGGTGGATTACGACATGTATCACCGTCAACTGGGCGAAGGCAACATTCTGAACAATCTCAAGGATGGGCTGCAAAAAGGCTATATCCGGTTCCTCGAGATCGGCGACGTTCCCGGGAGGTTTGAGCCCGGTGTCGGCGAAGCGAACTACGTCAACATCTTCCGATTCCTGCGCCGCGTCAACTTCTCCGGCTACATCGGGATGGAGCACCGCACCACCCGCACCGTCCCCTACGCCTGGGATGTCACGCGCAAGATCGCGGGGCTGGCGTAAAGGGCGCGGACGGAGGACGGAGGACCGAGGAAATGCCTTCGGTACCTCACCTTGCGCTCGGCTGCAGACCCGGTTAACCAAGGTCTTCTATATTCTCGGGCATTTCGGCCCATCGGCCGGGCAATGAATTACCCGTCCGCTTGGCCTCCGGCCGAGCGTCCTCCCGGACGCAACAGCGCCTATATCAAGAGTTGCCATGGTCGATACCCCGCCAACCTTACCACTTTCATAGACCGGGCTGTGGGCGACCAAACCGTTCTCAATTTACCGAGTCGAGGATTCAAAGACAACCCATCGTCTCTCCATCTTTCCTCTGCGGCACTCCGCGGATCTCTGCGTCTCCGCGGTGAGCTTTTTTCGTCCTTCGTCCTTCGTCCTCAAAAGTTCCCGCTGAACCGGGCGCCGGCGAGAATGGTGTCGGACTGGTTATTGAAGCCGAGGAAGTCTCCGCCGCCGGTATGGTAATAATCGATTTCGTAATTGAGGTCGAAACCGGGTAGGGGACCGCTGAATCCGGCGCCGACCTGGTAGAAGCCGCCGCTTTCGGTGTGGTACCGCACCATGCCGTTGAATGCCATGGCGCTGAGATGAGCCAGGCTGGCGCGGGCGCCGAAAAAGCCGCCGACCGGGTTGTTGGTGATGGTTCCGAACGAGCCGCTGGCCCGGCTGTCCAGGTACGAAAGGCCGCCTTCCAGCGAGAACGGGACCGGGCCGGGAATCGGCACCGGCTGACGGACGCCAAGCGTGATAATAGTCCCGCGAAGGTCGACATTTCCGGTTGGCGGAACGTCCTGGACCGTACCCACACTCAACGCGTCGGCCACAATCTCGGTGTACGGCCGGTTCAATAGATCGGTGCGGATACCAATTCCTATATCCCCGGCGCCGGCGAGCTTTGTGCCGCGGTCGAACGAAACGCCCAGTGATACGCCTGTCTGGTAGCCGGCGGCAGTTTGCGCGGGCGGCATGGCGCCGGCCGGAATCGCCGCCGCAAGCACTGCGCTTACACTCAACGCCACCAGAACACCTGAAGCTTGAATTCTCATGCGTCCCCCCCTGTCTCGGTTTCCGGCTGGCGCCGGCGTCAGATTGGATAGTTAGGTTCGTACACCCCAAACTTTATTATATGCGCGACGAGGTTAATCAGGACGCATCGGCCGGGTTGTAATGTGAATTAGTGGCCGTGGCTCATCACACACCCTTTGCGGACGACCTCCTGCGTCGCCGCCGCCGCGCTGCCAGACGGGCGCCCGAGTGGTAAGCGGGATGCGAACCACCGCCCGCGAAGGGATGGTCCGCGACGCCGGCGCACGCCTCTACGGCTTCATCCTCCTCTATGAGTTGGAGAAGCAGTCGGCGGGAGCGGGTCTGAAGCGGTGGGCTGCCCCTGTCGCTCACGGCCGGTTCCAACCGCACGCCGATACGCGGTCGCCCTGGATCCGAGCAGTCGACCTGGCCCGGCACGTCGCCGACCGCTGCTTCGCCGGCAAGAGCGTCCTCGATGCGAATGGGCGACCGAGGGTCGGACCTACTGGGAGCTCACCGCCCGGTTCTTCCGCTTCTGGCGGCGTGCCCCGACGACAAGCAGTAGAAGCAGAAGGATACCTAACATTAGAAATCCGCCATGGTGATTCACGCGATTTCACCTCACTGCTCGCCGGCTCACTTCCTCTGGCGAGTTCTCCTCCTCGAGCCCAGCCCAATCAAGGCCGGCGAAATGACTTACACCCCTGGCCGACATAATCTTAAAGACGGGGCTTGTTACGGTAGGCGCGCCAGCGCCGCCATGGCGCCATTGGCGCGCCACCTGCTCACCATCTCAATCGCGCTCTACCTCGAGACGCATGGAATCTGAGGCGACCTGTCTTTTGAGGGCCTCGACACCACCTTTTCCATTGGCTACGGCGGTGGCACCTTTCCACCTCTGGCCTGTACGCCATTCAGATATGCCTTCACTGCGGGTGGCTGATTGTTAGGATTCCAGTGGGTCATATCCGGGCCAGGGCCTGACGGGGGCGGGAAGAGCACCCTCCAGGCGAACACGGCGATTGCGGCCACCAACACCACCATTATACCTATCAGAGCGGCGGGACTGAACTTCGGCTTCATTCTCTACCTCCTGACCTGCAAGATGGGACTCGACGACGTTGACCTACACACGAACTTCGTTAAAGAATTACACAGGGACCTTGCCAATTCCTTCTTCCACGTGGTATGCTAATGCGCTGGTGTCTACCCGTAGTCCTGCACATCGTCAATGCTACGCTATCCCTCTTGAGATGCTGATTTCTTCACCCGGTTCTGAGTGGCGCCGTATTCAACTTTCGTTTTTGGCTGCCCTCTGGATTGCAGCCCTGGGCGGATGTGCGACGGCCCGCCATCGGCCCGCCCCTCCACCGGTGAGATCTGATTCGACCACTCGCGATATCAGCAGCTCCGAGGCGGGAGCAGCGCCGGCTCATTTTGTAGACGTCACGGAAAAGGCCGGAATCCACTTCCACTACGAGCGAGCGGCCACTGACAAGAAATACCTGGTCGAAACGATGGGCGCCGGATGCGCCTTTCTCGACTATGATCGGGACGGCTGGCAGGACATCTTGCTGATTCAGGGTGACTCGCTGCCTGGCTCTGGCGTGCATGGCTCTCCGACCATGAAGCTCTATCATAATAACCGCAATGGAACATTCACCGACGCCACCCACGGGAGCGGGTTGGAAGTCCCAATGTACGGAATGGGAGTTGCCGTGGGTGATTACGACAACGACGGCTATCCCGACATCTACGTCACCGCCGTGTTGGGTCCGAGCCATCTCTTCCACAATAACCGTAACGGAACCTTTACCGATGTCACTCGGCGAGCGGGTGTGGGCGATAAGGGGATGTGGGGGACTTCGGCCTGTTGGCTGGACTACGATCGGGATGGCTATCTCGACCTCTTCGTCTGCAACTACGTGCGGTATCGCAGCCTGGCCGATGACGTTCCCTGCTACTACCAGCCTGGGGAGCGCTCCTACTGCATTCCCAAGGTCTATGCCGGCACCAGCTGCCGACTCTACCACAATAACCATGATGGCACGTTTACCGATGTGACCCGCAAGACGGGGATCCAGTCTAACGGAGCCAAGTCCCTCGCGGTGGCGGTTTGCGATATCAACGGAGATGGCTGGCCTGATCTGGTGGTCGCGAACGATACGGCGCCAAACTTCGTTTACGAAAACCAGCGCAACGGTTCATTCGCCGAGGTCGGAGCGGAGAGCGCCCTCGCTTTTGGCGCCGCTGGCAATACCAAGGCCGGCATGGGAGTCGATACGGCGGATGTGACCGGCAATAATACGCTCGCCGTCGCCATTGCGAATTTCTGGGGCGAGTCAATGGCCTACTACCGGCAGTTAGCGCCCGGGCTCTTCGAGGAGTCGGGAGATGAAAGTGGGGTGGCTGAAGCTTCAATCCATCGCCTGGCATTTGGCGTCGTCTTTTTCGATTACGACAACGATGGGTTTCCTGACTTGATGTTTGCGTGCGGTCATGTCCAGAATGACGCCAGGATGTTCCAGTCAGGCGCAACGTATAAAGAGCCACAGCTCCTTCTCCACAACGATGGGCACGGCCGATTTACGGATGTGACTCAACGTTCCGGCGCCCCTGTCACGGATCGGCTGGTCGGAAGAGGCCTCGCCCATGGCGACTTCAATAATGACGGAAGGGAAGACATTCTGATTACATCCAATGATGGCAGGGTGATGCTCTGGCAGAATCAGACGGCGCCGGAGCATCACTGGCTGAAAGTGAGCCTCGTGGGTGTCCACTGCAACCGGGACGCCCTGGGCGCTGAGTTGACAGTACGCGCCGGGGGCCACACGCAGCATGGCTGGGTGCGCTCTGGCAGCAGCTATCTCTCCGCGAGTGACCGCCGGGTCAATTTCGGCCTGGGAAATGCCACCACGGCAGACCTCGCCATATTGTGGCCCGATGGCCGGAGGCAAGAGCTCTCCGGGGTTAAAGCCGATCAGATCCTGGAGGTGCAGGAACCATGAAGCCAGGGAGAGTTTTCGCCGCCGCGGCGTGCAAGGCGAGTCAATCGATCATTACTAGTCGCGGAGAACGCCGCCGTCTGGCAGCTTTGCTTCTGCTTCTGCTTCTGGCCATGGCAGCCTATCCGCTGACTGCGCGGCTGCGGCGGCTCCCCGTGAAGGCGCCGCCCGCAAAGGATGCAGCGGCGTCTCGTCCCAGGCGCGCCGCAGCTTCCGCTGCGAAAGCCCCCACGGCCCCCGCTCTGACACCCCATGAACTGCGTGCATTGATTGCTGCCACTCGGAAACGGCATCCATCCGATCTGAACGGGTTGCTGTACCTTGCGTACCTAGAGGTCAACGCGGGTGAGTACGCAGAGGCGCTCCTACATGTGGATCAAGCGGCACACCGCTATCCTAAGAACGATCGTCCCTTGATCGCGCTGGCTGAGCTGATGAGTGTAACGGGCTACAAAGATCGGGCGATGGAGGCGCTCCAGCGAGCCGCGAAGGTCAATCCGAAGGATTCGCTGCCGCATATCTACCTCTCAGCTCTACAGACAGACCTCGGGTGGTCCCAGGCAGCCGTTCGGGAGGCACAAACTGCCTCCAAAGTGGCCCCCGGGGACCCGGCGGCGGCGATCGCCCTGGCGCAGGCCCTTTACAACGCCGCTCTATGGTCCCAGGCGGTGGCGGCCACCCGGCGGGCGGTCCAACTCTCTCCCAAAGACTACCACCTCTGGCTGCTGCTGGGGCAGGTCTACAGTGAAGTGGGCATGAAGCAATACGAGGAGGCCAGCCAGGCTTTGCAGCGAGCGCTTCAGCTCAATCGTTCGGACCCGATCGTGCTGGGCGCCTTGGGAAACCTGGAACGGGACTGGGATCGACCGGACCATCTTAAGCGAGCGGAAAGCGACTACCAGCGGGAAATGCAGCTCGATCCCGACTCAATGAATGCAGCGCAGGGTCTGGCCGCCTGTTACGCCGAGAAGGGACAGGTGAAGAGAGCGATCCGTCTGTTGGAGGAGAAGTTGCATTCCGTTCCCGCGCGGTCCATCCCGCTTGGATTCAAGTTCCAATTGGGTCAGCTCTACATGCGGGATGGACAGATCAGCCGCGGCCGACGCCTTCTTGTAGAGTACCAGAAGCGGTTTACGCCCACAGCGGATGTCAGGGCGGACCAGATTGCGGGCATCCGGATCGCGATCGCCCCCCAGGAAACGGCCTCCTACTACAGAATGGGAATGGTCCTGCTCCATCACGGAATGGCAGACAGCGCCATCGTAGACCTACGGGAGGCGCTTCGGAGAGAGCCGGCCAACAAAGAGTACCGGTCAGCCCTCGTGAAAGCCCTGCTGGCACAGGGCCGCACGTCCGATGCCCGGCGGATCGCGCACAATCTGCCACTGAAGGATGTCACACAGCTCCGACCGACGTAGTATTCCAGAGCGCCAACGGCGCCTGTCCTGGCAGATATAACTCTGCCAGGACAGGCGCCGTTGGAGTAAGCGCAATTAGCGTCGCGGCTCATCCTTCCGGGCCTTAGAACCGCTATCAAAACCCGCCGTCTCCTCGGGAGGGCGAAAATGCCGCGCCTTCACGGGATTCCGTTACAAGCGCTTAAGAGCAGTACGGGTCGCTCTTATGCGCCGGGTTCCCCGCCACGTCGTCAGGGAAAGAGGATGTGACCTGATTAATCTGCTCACTCCGGACCAGCTTCGCGTGGCCATCGAAGAAGAGGATGTGAGTGCTGTTTGTCTGGTGAGGCATTGTCCCACCATTGAGCACGTACGCCTCGGTATCATCACACCACCCCGGCCCAGGCCGGAGCCATACGTGATCGTACAGAACCGCGGCTCCCGACTCTCTCATTACCATGAAGGACGCAGGGGTATTCACCTGGGCAATGTTCACCCCGGCTTGCGTAATGGCGTTCCCGTTCACATGATAGGACATGAACGGTGGTACTTTATCTCCCGGCACTGAATTGGGGCACATCCACACACCCCGGCTCTTGATGTAGGGCTCGAGGGCGTCGTAGTAATCCGGATTCCTTGGATCCCCGCCGGCTTCGTGAACAACCAGTCCGTCCGGGTTGCCGCCATTGACGCCTGCGAAGTCATCCTGTGCAGGGAACCTCTCGTCATAATCCTGGCTGTACATCAATATTGAGACGCCAACCTGCTTAAAATTGCTCAAGCAGCTTGCCTGCCGCGCCTTCTCCCGGGCCTGCGCAAACACCGGAAGCAGTATCGCTGCCAATATAGCTATGATAGCTATAACGACTAACAACTCAATCAACGTAAATGCTCTTAACCGCGGCCTGACCCTTCTAAAGCGGTGAATCATCTGGTTGCCCTCCGAAACGCGAGCCCACGTATGGGCGATAAGAGACTTGCCCGGTGTGCCTGGCAAGGCTTGCAATAGTTTCTCCAAATCAGAAGACGATTCCTTCTTACTCAGGCAAACGGGCTGTGCCGGCTCACACCAGGCGGCGGATGGCGCGTTGGGTTGCGATGATGGCGCGCGATCGCTCCGGAACCTTTCTCCCGCGCGCCGTATTCCGCTGCCCCTGCTTTGGTCATTCGCTACCTTGATACGCTCGCGAACCGCCGGCGTATACAAGCTCCGGCGACGAAATCGATTTCATCAATGTGCTTCTCAAGCTCTAACCGGTTGTTCCGAAATCCGGCCGGATCTCCCTAAACAACATTGATAGGATGATGTTCTATTGGAAACCTGACTAAACTTATCAGGATTGATTAGTATTTGTTTGGCGATTATGGTATCCTGGATTCGAGGAAGGCCTTTGGCGGAGGAAGCCGCCGGCGGCAGGCAGCACTCGGACGTGATTGCGGCTTTCCGGTTTATGAATAATCCTATGATGGCGACTCAGGCAGGCATTTACAAAGCGCAGCGCTCCTCACTGGTCCAGGGCGCGCAGGATGTGACGGGGCTGATCGGCAATACGCCTCTCCTTGCGCTGCATGGGCTGTTCGATCTTCCAACGGGTGTGGAACTTTACGCGAAGGCGGAATGGTTTAACCCGGGCGGATCGGTGAAAGATCGCGCGGCCTTGAGCATCATTCAGGATGCGGAGCGGCGTGGACTTCTCGGTCCCGGAAAGAGGCTTTTGGACGCCACGTCCGGTAATACTGGCATTGCGTACGCGATGATTGGCGCCGCGCGCGGCTACGGAGTCACACTTTGTGTGCCGGGCAGTATTAACGCTGAGCGGAAGCGGATTCTCGCTGCTTATGGCGCCGAGCTCATCTTCACGGACCCCCGAGAAACGACTGATGGCGCTCAGATTAAGGCTCGCGAGATGGCCGTCGCGGATCCCGATCTCTATTTTTACGCAGATCAGTATGGCAATCCGGCCAACTGGCGCGCCCACTACGAGGGGACCGGCCCCGAGATCTGGCGTCAGACCGGTGGCGCGGTGACGCATTTTGTCGCCATGCTTGGTACCACGGGTACGTTTACGGGGGTCGGTCGGCGACTGCGTGAGTTGAATCCATTAATCGCGCTGATTGACGTGCAGCCGGACTCGCCGCTGGCGGGCATTGAAGGAACGAAGCACCTGGCGACGGCGATTGTACCGGCTATTTACCAGGAGAACTTGGCGAACGCTCATTCGTTCGTAAGCACGGATGACGCCTATGACATGGTACGGCGCCTGGCGCGTCACGCCGGTATTCTCGTAGGGCCATCGAGTGGGGGCGCAGTCCACGCGGCTCTGGAGCTGGCGCGGACGCTCAGCGAGGGCGTGGTGGTCACGGTGCTGCCGGACGGCGCCTTCAAGTATTTGAGTGAACGGTTCTGGGAAGGAGACCCGGGTGACGATTGAGGTTGGGGCGGCTCATCGGGATGAGATGCGGCGCCATGCGGAAGAGGCTTACCCGCACGAGTGCTGCGGCTTTCTCGTGGGAGTGAATGGCGAGAAGGGTAAAACGATCCGGTCGATTCGCCGGGCGGCCAACACTCGCGACGACTCACCGCAGAATCGATATCTCATCGATCCTTTGGAGTTTTTGAAGGCGGAGAGACAGGCGCGCGCCGATGGTCTGGATATCATCGGAATCTATCACTCGCACCCGGATCATCCGGCCCGGCCTTCGGAATTTGATCGCGAGCACGCCTGGCCGTATTACAGTTATATTATATTCTCGGTGGAGAGAGGCAATGTGGTGGATGCCCGGTCGTGGCTGCTGGACGAGAGCCGCGCCGCGTTCACCGAGGAAGCCGCCGAAGGACTGGAGATTCAGTAATGCCAAAGATAGTGATTCCTTCCGCTCTGAAGGGTTTTACGGGCGGGCACGGCGAGGTTAACGTCGAGGGCGCCACGGTGGGCGCCGCGCTGGACGCCTTCGTTGAGAGGTTTCCCGACATGCGCAAGCACCTGTACGACGACAGCGGCCGATTGCGCCACTTTGTGAACATCTATGTGAACGACGCCGACATGCGTGAGCTTCAAAAGACCGAAACTCCTCTTAACGAGACCGATGAGGTCTCCATTGTGCCGGCCATCGCCGGGGGCGTCGATACGGCCGCCGATCCATTGTCGGGCCAGCCGTGGTTGAACAACCGGCTCTCGTCCCTGCCGGAATTGAATCAGGAGGAGAAACTCCGGTACAGCCGCCACCTGATCATGCCGGAAGTGGGCGTTGAAGGGCAGCGGAAACTCAAGGCGGCGAGCGTAATCTGCATCGGAACCGGTGGGCTGGGCGCCCCGTTGGCGCTCTACCTATCGGCGGCGGGTATCGGCCGGATTGGCCTCGTGGATTACGACGTGGTTGATTTTACCAATCTGCATCGACAGGTGATCCATTTCACCGGAGACGTGGGCAAGCCGAAGCTGCAATCGGCGGCGGAGAAGATCGAGCAGATTAATCCCAACGTGACGCTGGATCTGCACGAAACGGTGCTGACTTCGGAAAACGCGATGGATATTCTCCGTCCTTACGATATCGTGATCGACGGGACGGATAACTTTCCTACCCGTTACCTGGTGAATGACGCGTGTGTGCTGCTGGGCAAGCCAAACGTATACGGCAGCATCTTCCGATTCGAAGGAATGGCTTCGGTGTTCGACGCTCGACGGGGCCCCTGCTACCGCTGCATGTTCCCGGAGCCGCCACCGCCGGGGATGGTGCCGAGTTGCGCCGAAGGCGGGGTGCTGGGTATTCTGCCCGGTCTCATTGGCGTCGTACAGGCGACGGAGGCGATCAAGTTGATTCTTGGCATTGGCGACCCGCTCATTGGCCGGCTGCTCTGGATCGACGCGCTGAAGATGCGAATCCGCGAGTTGAAGCTGGCGAAAGACCCCGATTGCCCGGTCTGCGGGGTCAACCCCACCATTCACGAGCTGATCGATTATCAGCAGTTCTGCGGTATCCCCACTCACCAGGAAGAGGGATTGGGTTCGGAGTGGGAGATCACGCCGCGCGAGGTGAAGGCGAGGCTGGACCGCGGCGACCGGCTTCAAATCATCGATGTCCGGAATCCGGAAGAGTGGGAGATCTCTCGGATCGAGGGGGCGCGATTGGTGCCGCTCCCGCAGCTTGCCGATAGGCTCGGTGAAATTCCTCGTGACGTGGATCTCGTGCTTCAATGCAAGTCGGGCGTCCGCAGCGCGAGAGCGTTAGAACAGCTGCGCGACGCCGGTTATACACGACTGAAGAACCTGCAGGGCGGCATCTTAGCCTGGTCCGACGAGGTGGATCCTTCGGTCGCGAAGTATTGATCGAGAGGCGCGGACGGGCGACGAAGGATGAAGGATGAAGGATGAAGGATGAATCACAAACGCTGAAGCTATAGGCGCCTCTTCCCGCTTCGGGGAGAGGTCGGGAGAGAGGTCTTCCGCGTGAGGCGCGGGCGCGGACGAAGGACGGAGGACCGAGGACGGATGGTGGGCTGCTTTTGAACCCTCGAACGAGGATTTCGCGTCCGCAGAGCCCGGTTTCAACCGGGTCTGCAGCCGGATGACGCATGGGCTGGGATGGACGGACGGTTTCAACCGGTTCTGCAGCCGGGCGTGGGGCAACGGGTGTGTAGGGACAACGGCTGCCCTCGCGCCGACTGAAGTCGGCCGCTGGGTGAGACGATGCCCACCTCCGTGGGCGGTTCTTCACCGGACATGAGCAGGAGACTACCGGGCGGGCACTCCCCCATTATTGGGGGCCGGGGGGCATGAGGCGCGAGGCGCGGGCAGAGGCGGATGAGTTGCGACAAGGAGCCTATCAGTGGCTGTTGTTATTGAACTGAACGAAAAGCTGGCGGAATTGGCGGGTGGCGAACGCAGCGTCACGGTTGAGGCCGAGACGGTGCAGGACGCAGTCGTGGCCCTGGCGAAGCTCCATCGCCCGGTGGGCGCACGCATCTTTAATTGTGAAGGCGCGCTGCGGGACGTAGTGCGAACGACGGTCAATGGCGAGCCAGTACGGCCCGCCATTGCCGCTCAATCTGTTCTAAAGGATGGCGACGTGGTAGCGCTCGCGTTTCCGTAACCGCGGACGAAGGACGTAGGACGAAGGACGGGGGACGGGGCGATGGTGGGTGTGTGAGACGGTGAGCGCGTGAGATGGGGAGTGTGTGAGATGGGGAGTGTGTGAGTGGGTGGGTTTTGAACCCTCGACTCGGTACACGCAATGTTTTGCAATCGCAGAGCCCGGTTTCAACCGGGTCGACGGGCGACGAAGGATGAAGGATGAATCAAAGCCCGAACACCCAGTACCCAGGGCCTAAGACCTAAAACCGAATACATAGACCTGCGCCTCGTACCCCGCGCCCCGCGCCTCGTACCCCGCGCCTTTTTTGAGAGGAGATTTGAATGGCTGAAGGTTATGCGCATCCGGAGAAACTGGTGTCCACGCAGTGGGTTCAGGACCATCTGAAGGATCCCAATGTCCGGCTGGTTGAGATTGACGTTGATACGGCGGCCTACGATCAGGGCCATGTTCCAGGAGCGATCGGCTTCAATTGGACGACTCAGTTGGAGGATCAGCTCACTCGCGATCTTCCCACAAAGCAGCAGTGGGAGCGCCTGCTTGGCGACGCGGGGATTGGAAACGACAACCAGGTGGTTGTGTACGGTGATAACAATAACTGGTTCGCCGCGTTTGGCCTCTGGATTTTCGAGATTTATGGACATCAGAACGTACAACTGATGAATGGTGGACGAAAGCTCTGGCAGGCCCAGAACAGGCCGCTGTCGACGGACCCGCCCAGCTATCCAAAGACTCAGTACCGGGCCTCGGAGCCTCACTTAGAGCTCCGCGCGTTTTACGACGAGGTGCGGAAGGCTCAGCGTGAAGGGAGGGTCCACTTCGTGGACGTGCGGTCGCCTGCCGAGTTTTCCGGGGAGGTGATTGCGCCTCCGGGGATGACCGAGACGGCCCAGCGCGGCGGACATATCCCCGGCGCCAAGAATATACCCTGGGGCCAGGCGGTACGAGAGGATGGGACATACAAATCGGCCGATGAGCTGAGGGCGCTGTACGGTGGGAAGGGTATTTCACCCGACTCCGAAGTCATTGCCTACTGCCGGATTGGCGAGCGATCATCCCATAGCTGGTTTGCGCTCAAATACCTGCTCGGCTTTCCCAACGTCAAGAACTATGACGGATCCTGGACCGAGTACGGCAGCGTTGTCGCCGCTCCTATCGAAAAGCCTTGATTGCATGGGCGCGGGAAGAAACCGCGCCCACTCCCATTGATACCTCCTGATTCACCCGGAAATCCGGCCATGCGCATCGCCGAGAGCCTCGGTCTGGCAACAGAACGAGTTCTTATCTGTTGTCGAGCGGCGCTGGAAGCCTATGGACGGGGAGTCGTGGAAGTGTGGCCCCGGACCGAGTCCTGGTCGGAGTTTACGGGCCTGCGCCTCTATATGCCGGCCCGGATGGGGGAATGGGAAGGATTCAAGGTGATCCGGGAGGACCCCTCTACCTCGGATGGCCGGCTTGGCCGCCGTACCGCATGGATGATTGTGCGTCGGCCGTTGGATAAAAAAGCGTGGTGGCTGCCGGCCGATGCGATTACCGACGCTCGAACCGGGGCGGCGGGCGCGCTGGCCGCCGAATTCTTAGCGCCGCCGAGTCGTAAGGCTGCGATTATCGGTACCGGGCGCGTGGCGCGCTCTTTGGCCCGCTCTCTTGCTGAGCTAACGCGGCAAGGCGGCAGGCTTTCGAGTCTGCGCGGCGTGGAATTCTTCAGCCGTTCTGAAGAGCGGCGGAGGCGGTTCCATGCCGACCTCGGCCCGGGCCTTGATCTTCCGCTCATCGAAGCGGGAAGCGCTGCCGAGGCGCTGCGCGGCGCTGGGGTGGTCCTTTTAGCCGCAGCTTCGCCCGTACCCGTCGTTGAAGCCGATCAACTCGACCCGGTAGTGCACGTCTCTGCGCTCAGTGGAGGCCCATTTTCGCACGCGCTCGGCATTTCGACCCTGATACAGGCTAACTTGATTGTGGTCGACGAAATGACGCAGTGCCTCCAGTCGGGAGAGATGATTGACTTGGCGGCGCAGGGCTGTCTTGAACAACTCCGGTTTGCCCGGGCTGCGGCGCCCTTGGGTGATCGTGCAGCCCATATCGGCGATGCCGCGATTGGGCGCATTCAGAGGCCCAAAGATGGGATCTCAATCGCTTTTCTATCGGGCCTGGCTATTCTTGACCTAGCTGTCGCAATCGAAGTGGTTTTATCCGGCGGCGTGCAGCCGCTGGACGTAGTTCACGCTGGCCTGAGCGGCCCGGGTGAGGAGGATGATCCATGGCGACCCATACCATGACAATCAACGCGTTATCCTATAGTCTGATTGAGGAGGGCAACAAGACTTTAGAAGTTCGCCTCAAAAAGGACGGAGTGGAGCATTATAAGCCCGGCGACACTATCATAGTGAAGGATCGGGAGACCGGCGCAACGATTGAGAAACGGATCGTGAGTCTCGAAACATACGCCTCGCTCGACGATCTGATCGTCCATGAGGATCTCAAACAGAACGGGAACTTTACGGAGCACGATGCGTTCCGGGAGAGGATTCGCGCCTTCCAAACCGAAGATGAGGAGCGGGAGTTTGGCCTGGCGGCCATTCATTTCGGTTGAATCAATCGTCGACTACGGGTTAATAAGCGCGACTTGAACGGAGCCAGCGCCGGTTTTATGCTGGCTCTAAGGAAGAACAATGGCGCCCTATTTTCAAGATCACGAGCTGAACCAGTATGTTGAGCGGGAGCTGATTCCGGGACTGGCGGATGACTGCATCGCCGAATTCTTCGAACGATTTGGGCTGCTGCTCGACGCATCCCCGCAAAGTCTGGAAAAGCTTGACGCAATTATTGCAGCGGCAGGGCTGGAGCCAGAGACGATGTACCGGCCTATCGGGGCCTACCTGGGCAAGGTTTTCTGCTGCAGTGATGGCGCCCGGTGGTCGCCTTCATTTGATCGAAGGATCGGCGCGGACGGATATGTGGCGTCACGCCTGCGGCTCTACAACAGTGACGTAGATGTTTTTGCCCTGGCGCGAGAGGCCCTGGAGGGATCGCGCCGGCTCTCGGAGTCATTTTATCAATTGCACCGGCCGGCGCCGAGCGCCCGCCGCAGCGAGGTCTAATTTATGAGTGATCCATTCCTGCTCTGTCTCAATACCAGCACCATACGGCCGGCTTCTCTGCGCGATAAGATACGAATCGCGGGCGAGGCGGGTTACGGCGCCATCGAGCTCTGGGGCGATGACCTTACCGCCCACGAGAATGCCGGCGGTACGCTCTCGGAAGTGCGCGGCTGGCTGAAGGATGCTGGTCTTCAGGCGCCGAGCGTGATTGCCGTCTCCAACTGGATGGACAGCAGAGAGGGCGACGAGAAAAAGCGGGCGTTCGCGGAAGTTCGCCGCCGGATGGAGCAGGGCGCGGCGATTGGGTCACGACATATTGTGGCAAGCCCGGTCCCCGACAATGACGAGCTTGATATGGTTCGTGCGGCCGCGCGTTACCGGGATTTACTGGTGATGGGACGAGAAATCGGCGTTACGCCGGCGATGGAGTTTTTAGGATTCTTCCACAACGTCTATCGACTCGACCAGGCCCTCGCCATTGCGAAGGCAGCCGAGCACCCGGACGCCTGCATTGTTTTAGATCCATTCCATCTTTACCGCGGCGGGTCCGGCTTCGACGAGATCGCGGCTATCCCGGCGAAAATGATCGCCATCTGTCACTTTAATGACGCCCCCGCTGACCCTCCACGCCAGGAGCAGGGCGATAAGGACCGGGTCTATCCCGGCGACGGCATCCTACCGCTGGCGAAGATGCTCGGTGATCTGGTTCGCAACGGCTATCAGGGGGCGCTATCGCTCGAACTTTTCAACCCCGCCTACTGGGCCAACGATCCGGAGTCCGTGGCCCGAACCGGGCTTGCAAAGACACGTGAAGTCCTGGCGAAGATACCCGGTGTCTGAAAACTGCGGAACCCTCGTTCACGCGCCGCCGTCGTATATTTGGTATAACACAGCCGCGGAATGGGTCTTGGGTTTAAGGTGTTGGGTGTTCGGTCTTTGATCCATCCTTCATCCTTCAGCTATCCCGCCTCAAGCTGTGAGCGAAAAGCGAGAAGACATGGGCGAGAAGACGACGAAGCCTTCAACCAGGAAGCAGACCATACTCCGTCCGCAGGATTGGGCGCTGCTCAGCGCAGTCTCATTAACCGGCCTGCTGGCCATATCGGCGCTGCTGGTCCACCATCACCCCGCCCGGGCAGCGGTTTCGCACACCGTCCATACGGTGGCGTCGTCTCGGTCTCACGCGCCGGCCCTGCATTCGGATGATGGATACTTAGAAGCTACCTCAAACGCCGATGTAGCGACGCTCATTGTCCGGGATTCGTCGGGGGATGAGGAGCGCGTGGACTGCAGCCCCGATACATCATTGCTTACTCTCACCCCCGGCCGCTATCACGTCCGCATTGAGGGCGTGCCGCACCGGGTGATTGCGCGCGATCGAGTTGTGGAGATCCGGCCGGGCAAGACCGTCTATCTCGGGCCCGACCAGTAGCCGTATGTTTTTCCGGCTGAGATTCCTGGGTCCGGCGGTGATCGCGGTGGCTGTCATGACGATCGCCGCCGGATGTTCCTCCTCCAACCGGCCAACCATCATGAGTCATGCGTCGGGCGCCGCAAGCGCCGCTTCAGCGGGGCGCCACAACGCCGCGGCAGCCTCAGTCACCCCTGCTGGATCCTCCACCGGGGAGAATGATATAGAAACCTCCAGTGAGAGCTACGCCGGCTACCAGCATTTTGCCGCCAACGGGTCAACGGTGACGGATCACGGCATCCCGCTATTCCAGGAGACCCAGGCCCTCCGTTGGCGCCCCGCGGGTCGCGCTCGCCGCGTGGCAGCCCGCCTTAATCTGATCTCAACGACGCACGACTTCGACCCGGTGTCTATCTTCATGAAGCACGTAGGCGGGCAGCCCACGGTTTTCTATTATCATCGTCACGGATCAACGAGTGAGGGTCACCTTATCGCTACCGTTGATGCCCGGACAGCCCGGCAGTTCGGATACGGCGGTCGCGCGGATTTGCTGGCGTACTGGTGGCGAGACGTGCTGCGGGACCACGTGCTCATCACCAAAGGTGAGCCGCCGCGGTGGACGACCCGCTATGCGTCCACGCTGGAACTGCTGTACGAACAGCTCCAGCAGCTCCGGGCCGGCGTGCCGAGTCAGTCGAGCTTTGATGAGGCGCTGTCGCGACTTGCGCCCGGTGAAGTCCAGGCGCTCAAAACGCTCTACGTCAATGTTCCCGTCAACTACCATCCGACGCCGAACAGCATTGCCGCCGCGGAAGCGTCTGACATTGACGAAGAGCCGAGCCCAACGAGCCGGTAAGCGCTTGACGGCCCTCGAATCTGACTGTATGATTGAGGCGTTTAGATTGTGAGCGCGCGCATGTGATAAAAGGAGACCCTCAATGCCCCGTACTTCCGAATCGCCCCCGAAGAACGATACCTCGCCGGCCCGCCGCGGCAAGAGATCCGTCGCCGGCTCCCGTCGCTCCGCAACTGGCGATGCCGACCGCTCCGGGTTGGATTCGTTAACGTCCAAGACTGACGCCATTGACGCGCTGATGGCAGAGATCATGAGCGCCTGGAGGGTTCCTGGCGCCGCTCTGGCGGTGGTTTCCGGTGACGAGGTGGTCTATCTCAAGGGGCTGGGTGTGAAGGAGATCGGCAAGCCCGGTGCGGTTACTCCCGACACCCTCTTCGCCATCGCTTCCACCACCAAGGCGTTCACCACGGCCGC
>DASRZA010000075.1:0-9723 GCA_035686845.1 Armatimonadota bacterium
CTCAAGCGCCTGATATTAGCTCCAGCCTGCGTAATACACAATCCGGCAGTACGTGAACCGTCACGCCCATCCATCCAAGTTCCACGAGATTAGACCACCCGCGAGGCCTGTACCTTCAATGTCCACCCTCTCACTCTCCCACCCTCCCATGCTATCACCCTCTCACACACTCACCATCCCACACACTCACACACACAACCCCCCCGGTCGCGTTTCGGCTACAATCATGTCGGAGCTTTCGCCATCGGCGGGGCTGGAATCCGAGGCAGTGGAGATAGAGAATGCGAATTGGTATGATGAACGACCCGCGCCGTCCGGCGCTCCAGGAGGCCCGTTGGGCTGCGGACCATGGGTTTGAGTTTTTAGACCTGACGGTGGAGGGACCCGGGGCGGCGCTCGATCAGATTGAAGTTGGCCCGCTATCAAGCGTTCTAACCGACGCGGGCATGGGAGTCGTTGGGCACACGGCCTGGTACCTCCCATTCGCTTCACCCCTCGAACGGGTGCGCGCCGCGGCGGTAGAGTGCGTGGCCGAAACGTTTGAGATGTTTGCCGGCGTTGGCGCAAAGCGAGTGAACGTCCATATCGTTTCGGGCGTACGGCTCTTCGGAGAAGCCTCCCGTCTGCGATGGAATGCCGAATGTTTCACTGTGCTCGCCGAGCGTGCGGCGGCGTTTGGCATTCAAATTATGGTGGAGCATCCTCCGGAAGAGCGGTTGCGGGTAGACGATGTTCGCGTAATTCTCGACGCTGATCCGCGTCTGGGATTCCATCTGGACGTGGGACATGCCAATATCGGAGGCGATAGACTTGCCTCCTGGCTGCGGGCGTTCGGTAACAGACTCGTGCACGTCCACTTAAGCGATAATGGTGGCGTACACGATGACCATATACCTCTTGGCGCGGGGCAGATCCAATGGCCCCGCGCGGTACGGCTTCTGCAGGACGCTGGCTACGACGACACCATTACGCTGGAGGTTTTCAGCGCCGAGCGGGACCACCTGCTCCTGAGCGCGCGTAAAATGCGCGAGTGGTGGCAGGCCGCGAAGATCTCCGCCGCATGAAATCCGGTCGTTCATGCCCGGTCGCATGGACATCCGTGTGGAACCTCCAGCAGGAAAAAGCTATCCTATCATTGCTCGCGATCCCGCGGGCATCACGATTTAACCTCAAGATTCGCGCGCTCCACTTGCGGGCCGTTGATCCCACCGGTGGAGGACGACACGAATGCGTTTCTGGTATCTTTTGTGCGGGGCCGCGCTTTTCCTCGGCGCCGTAACGCAGGTGCAGGCGTACCCGATCTACGCGCAGCGAGAGGGTAAGACGTGCGCCTACTGCCATACTAATCCGGCAGGCGGCGGCCCTCTCACTTACCGCGGAACCTACTACCATAATCACAATCACTCGTTTGCTGGTTTTGTAGATAAAGGCTCGGCGGCGCCCGGTTTCAATATGGCGTGGCAGATGACGCTTGGTCCCGGCGTTACCCGCGTGGGTGTGGGCGACACTGCTGGTGATACAAAACTGCGGCTGGTGACCGTGAGCCGGGGCAAAACCCCCGAAAGCCGGGTGCTTACGGTAAGCTCGTGGGACAAAGATTCGGCCAAACTTGTGAAGGACGCTGAGGTTGCGGTTGCTCAGGACGCTGACCGTATGGAAATCGGGCGTTTTACCACCGATAAGTCGGTTGTCATCGCAATGCCCTCCGGATATGTCCGTTATGACGGAAAGGGATACACCTATCTCAAAGGCGCGGGCGCCGATGGACTGGTGGGAGCAGTTCGGCTTAAAGATGGCGTGGAGACGTTCGTAACGCTGGATGGTGAGCAGAGCGCCTTTCACGAGATCGATCCGAAGGCCGCTCCTACCGGTTGGCTGGTCGACGGACCCGCCGTAACTGCCGGTACGCAGCCATTCTATCTCTGGGGCGAGGCTCGCGGTCCGCAGACGCCCGATATTGCCGAAAAATTGGGTGTGCCCGGCGACACCACCGGACTCTCACTCTTCGGTGTTTGGGACCCCACCAGCAGCGGCCAGTGGTATTATTACTTGCCAGAGCACGTCGCCGATGGCGCCCGGAAGGGAGATTACGTGGAGCTCTACGCGGCCGGGGCGCAGGCCGCGAACCCGCCCGTTCCGGCATGGACCAGTCCGAAGCTCAGCGGCGCGGTAGTCGACATCGCCGAAGGTCCCGACCTCGAGGGCGGTAAACAACCCGGCCTTTACGTCCTTACCGATGGCAGCCCGGACGGGGCTGGCCAGACATTGTCTTTCTTCGCGCTCAAGTAAACGGAAGGACGGGGTATGACGCCCCGTCCGTCTACTCCCTCTACGCCTTTCGACCTACGCGTTCTTATCCCTCCGCCGCCGAGAATGATTCCTGTCGGGGCGGAGGGAACACCCGGGTAACCGGAGCCGGTTCAACTCCCGCTGAGGAGACACGGCACGGTCCTCCCCTTATCAGGCGCCAGTTCCGGTCCGATCCTCCGCCCTTTCCACTTTCGCCGAACCGGTTCAGCGCGTCTGGCCATCGGCAGCGTTGCCTCCAGGTTCGCGCGTCCCGAGCTTAAGGATCCGCGGAAGTGAGGCGGGGGTTTTTGAGCGTGAATTACAAATCTGTCCCAAACTCTGTACTGGCCCTGCTTTTAACCGGCGTGGCGTTGTTTCCAACCAAGCCGGCCGCAGCCCACATTCTACCGGGTCATATCCCCAACGCAGTGCGGTCGGCCCGCTTACTCGGGCGATGCGCCGCCACTGAACCGGTGAGCCTGGCGATTGCGCTCCCGGTTCGTAACCAGTCCGAGTTGAACAATCTCCTCGGCCGGCTCTATGATCCCACCGATCCTCTGTATGGCGCCTATCTTACGCCCGGTGAGTTCACCTCCGAGTTTTCCCCCACCGAGGCGGATTACGCGGCGGTCGCGTCGTTCGCGGAGGCCCATGGTCTGGTGGTGACATCCAGGCATTCGAACCGTCTTCTGCTCGACGTGGCCGGGCCGGCCCACGCTGTTGATGCCGCCTTCGGCGTTCAGTTGACACGATATCAACGACCCGATGGCCGGGACTTCCGCGCTCCAGACCGGAATCCAACGATTCCGGATTCACTCGATAGCTGCATCGTGGGAGTCGCCGGCCTCGATAACGCAGAGACTGTTCATACCCATGCGCGGCCTCTCGCGCTGTCTCCCGCGGCGGCGCCCCGGCAGGTCGGATCCGGTCCTGGGTACGCCCTCAGCCCGAGTGACATTGGGAATCTTTACAATCTGAATGGCCCCTCGATTCCGAAGGGCAGCGGGCAGACTCTCGCAGTGTTTGAGCTAACCGGCTATAACCCCAGCGATGTTTCCGCTTATGAGAGCTATTTCTATCTTCCCACTGTACCGCTTCAAAATGTTCTGGTGGACGGTTTTAACGGCGCGCCCGGTTCCGGGGCGGATGAGGTGACTCTTGATATTGAGCTGCAGATTGCGCTGGCGCCGGCCGCCAGTGAAATCATGGTCTATGAAGGACCCAATAGCTTCGCCGGACTTCTCGATACTTATAATCGTATCGCGACGGACGACCAGGCAAAGGAGATCAGCAGCTCGTGGGGTCTGAGCGAAGCGCTGGCCGGTTCGTCGGTGCTCGCCAGCGAGAATTCGATTTTTCAGCAGATGGCCGCGCAGGGGCAGAGCCTCTTCGCCGCTTCCGGTGACAGCGGCGCTTATGATAACGGCTCAACGCTTAGCGTGGATGACCCATCTTCGCAGCCGTATGTTGTTGGAGTCGGCGGTACGCAGCTCGTTGTCAATTATGGCGGCAGCTATAATCATGAAACCACCTGGAACAACGGCTCCATCTCGGCGGGCGCCGGCGGTGGGGGCGTAAGCGCGTTCTGGAGTACTCCTTCGTGGCAGCAGGGTATCGGGTCCTGCGCGTCATCAACCATGCGGAACGTGCCCGATGTCTCGCTCGACGCCGATCCCTACACGGGTTACGCCATTTATTACAACAACGCGTGGACCATCTACGGAGGCACAAGCTGTGCGGCGCCACTCTGGTCGGCGTTTGCGGCGCTGGTGAATCAGCAGCGCCAGGCGGCGGGAGAGACACTGTTGGGCTTCGCCGATCCGGCGATTTACCAGGCGGGCGCCGCGAACGCCGCGGCTGATTTTCATGATATCGCCGATGGCAGCACGAATCTCTATTACGCCGCAGTCGGCGGTTGTGACGACGCCACCGGTTGGGGTTCCTTCAATGGCGCTAACCTGCTCGCCGATCTGACCGCCGTGACTGGCGGCCCTGCGCCACCTCCCACCGTACCGCAGGCGCCGACAGGCCTCACGGCCACAGCCGGGAACGGCCAGGTTTCGCTGAGTTGGGCCGCCAGCTCGGGAGCGTCGATCTACTATGTTGGCCGCTCATCGGGCGGAGGCGCCTATACCACCATCGCAAGCCCGACCACGACGGGGTACACCGACACCAGCGTCTCGAACGGCGTTACGTATACCTACGCTGTCTCGGCCGCAAACAGCGCCGGCGAAAGCGCCGCATCCGCGCCCGCCAGCGCCACACCGCAGGCCCCGGCAATCCTCGTAGCGCCCGGCGGTCTTTCCGCGGTCGCCGTCTCCCGCAGCCGGATCAATCTCTCGTGGACTAATTATGCCACGGGCGCGACTGCCATCCTTGTGGAGCGGTCCACCAATGACGTGAATTTCACACAAATCGCCAGCCTGTCCCCAAGCGCAAAAACCTACGCCAGCGCCGGATTATCCCGGCGGACCACTTACTATTACCGCCTCCGCGCGGCCAGCTCCACCGGCGACTCGTCCTATTCCAACACCGCCAGCGCAACGACTCCGAAGCATTGAGGAATATTTCCAAAAGGTGTCACGTCCGGGCAGGATTGTGAGTACAATGAGTTACGAATGAATCGTAGGGGCGACGCACGCGTCGCCCCCAACCGAATCCCCAGGCGCAGGTATGCGTTCCCCCGTATTGGGGTTAAGGGGGCAACGTTCCCCCGTTATCGGGGTTAAGGGGGCAACGTTCCCCCGTTATCGGGGGTCAGGGGGGCGGGCCGGAGGAGAGAATCATGTCCATCGAAGCGCCTCAGAAAGGGAATGGCGGCGCACACGGCGCCATTTCCGAGGAGCGCGATCGAAAGCAGTACCGGGTCAGCGTGGAAGAGTACCGTACGTTCCGCCGAGACGGCTTCTTGATTGTACGCGGTCTGGTGAGCAGTCCTGAGATTGAGGAACTCAAGAGCCATACGGAAGATCTAATGTATGGCCGCATCGAGGTTCCGGGGGTTCCGCCTCCTTCGCCGGGCGCTACCATGCCGGAAATGGAGCAGCGACTGCTGCGCGTCCACATGCTTCACCGGAGCCTCGAAATCCATGAACGGTATCTTTTGCATCCGCGCGTCCTCGACGTGCTCGAGGCGCTTATCGGTCCTGACGTGCTCGCGCTGCAAACCATGCTCTTTCTCAAGGCGCCGGGCGCCGAAGGGCAGGGTTATCACCAGGACACTTATTACATTCCAACATTTCCCGACTCTCTTTGCGGCGCCTGGATCGCCCTGGATCGGGCCGACACTGAAAACGGCTGCATGCTGGTGACCAGGGGAAGCCATGTTGAACCTGTCTATCCGCCGGTTACCGGCTACGGCTACGGTCACCGGGAACTGCGAGATATTCCCGCTGTCTCCGGAGTTGGCGGCCACTCCAACGACGACGACGATCTTAGGAATGGACTGCGTCCGATTGCGGCGCTCTACGCCGGAGAAGAAGTTCCCTGCGTCATGGACCCCGGCGACGTGGCCTTTTTCGGCGGGCATATTCTCCATCGTTCCCTCACTAACCGGAGCGCCAACCGAATGCGCCGCTCCTTCGTCAGTCATTACTGCAATGCCCGCAGCTTCACGACGTGGGGCGGCGGCAACGGGCAGCATATCCTCGCCCGGGGCGAAACAACTCTCCCATACGCGCAGCCCGAGTTTGATTGAGCGCGATTGTGGTTGAGTGAACGGGCGCCGCGAAGCCCGCGCTGTTTTACGCGCTCCCTTCCGGGGCATAATCCACCTTGATGAGGCCGGAGCCTGGTCGGCGCCATTCGGTGCGCTGGTTCGGCGTAGTGACGGCCTTCAGGAGGATTATGGAATGAATATGAAGCGCATGAAGCTTGGATCTATTTCGGCGGCGGTCGTGGCGGCTTTTGCAGCTACCGCTCTGCCGGCGGTGGCGGCCAGTCTGCCGCTTCCGGTGCATTCCGAGATCTTCGGAACGATTGTTGCGGTGCAGCCGGATCATCACACGGTCAACGTGAAGCTTGGGAACAACACTGAGGACCATGTTAGCGTCTTGCACGCCAGGGTTAAGCGTTTTGGAACTCGAACCGGGTTCTATGCGCTGCATCCGGGTGAGCGAGTGAGGATTTTCTCCAAAGCCGTGAATATCCTGAACCGCGGATTCAACGCCTATGAGGTGGATATCGTTGGGTCAACCCACCACTACCGGAAGAACAGGCGCTATTGAGTCTTTCAAGAAGACAACGCCCATAATGGGCACACGTAAACAAAAAGGGGGCCCGGAGTTCATCCGGGTCCCCTTTTTTAACTCGTGTACCAATCCGGGAGCTAGAGGCCCGGCATTCCTGCGGCGCCAGGCAGGTTCTTGGCGCCGGGCATAGCCCCACCCATTGCGGGCGAATAGCCACCACCCATGCCGGGATAGCCGCCGCTCATGCCGGGATAGCCACCACTCATGCCGGGATAGCCGCCGCTCATGCCGGGGTAGCCACCGCCCATGCCGGGGTAGCCACCGCCCATGCCGCCGGCGGTGGGAAGCGCAACAGGCTGCTCGCCAATGCCGATTGTGATCGAATCAACCTTCATTGAAGGACCGTTACCTTCGAAACCGAACGCCACGTTGTACTTGAAGTAATAGACTGCCGTGTGGCTGTAGTCCATAGGCACAGTCATGTCGGGATAGCCGTAACGCTCCAATACCTGCGCAAACGTATCACTCAGTCGGATGCCGGCGCGTGTCTCTGCGGGATAGGGCTTGAGTCCGAGCACCCGTACGGTGGTAACCCTGCCATTGTTCTGATCATCAAAAGTAACCATTACGGTATCGCCGACGACACCCCTCGGGTTGTCATATACCCAGGTCACAAGGCCGGACTGGTCGGAAGCGCCCGATGCAGCCCCGCCCCCGCCGCCGCCCAGGCCCGAGGGAAGAGCCGGTGGACCACCACCGCTTCCCGGGTAGCCGCCGCTCATGCCGGGATAGCCGCCGCTCATGCCGGGATAGCCGCCGCCCATGCCCGGACCGGAAGCTCCGGTCGCCGAAGCATAACCGTTGACACCGAAGCCGCCAGACTGAGCGCCCGAGCCGTTCACAATTCGTGTGGGGTTGCCATAGGTGCGGAGAAGGATCCCATACCCCGCCGTGCTGTCGAGGCGGATACCCGCCAGGATCACTTCACGCCCCGCATGACGTCCGCTCGCTGCCGGCGCCGCGGCGCCGACGCACATAACGACGGAAGCCCCGATCGCCATCGCAAGGGCGATCCTGCCGTTCGTCCGCAGTTTCAACATTCGCGTCCCTTTCTCATCTGCCCGGTCGCGGAAGCTTTTCCGCCGAGGCGCCAGCCAATCCTGTCCCTCGTGCCAACCTCTAGGAGTTTGATGATTCCCATTGCTGGAACCTTCAAATATAATACCCCTTTTATCTCTATTCTGGCAAGCAATCCATTATTCCTTCTGTCGCTCTGGCGAATAAAGGAGATAGCTCCCCCGTTGTCGAGGGCCGGAGGGAGTGAACCGAATGAGCTTGAACTGCGTTATCACCTCTTCGGAAGGTCTACTACTCGTTATTATAGAATAGAATCCAGTCCGCAGCAGCGCGGCCGCCTGCTGCCGAGCATTTCACTCACACACTCTCACACACACTCACTCTCATACACACTCACTCTCACACACACTCACTCTCAAACACACTCACTCTCACACACACTCACTCTCACACACACTCACTCTCACGCGCTCACACACACTCTCTCTCACAAGGAGCCCCTCTTGGCATTCTGCGAACTCAAGTATTTCAGTAAGGCCCTGTCCAAAGCGACGGCGGCGAACATCATTCTTCCCGACGCGCCGCCGGATGGGCCATTGGCGACATTTTATCTGCTCCATGGTCTATCCGACGATCATACGATCTGGCAGCGCCGAACCAGTCTCGAGCGATACGTCCAGAATCTTCCCCTGATGGTGGTGATGCCCGATGGCGGGCGGGGATTTTATTGTGACGCCCGCGACGGCATGGCCTGGGAGACCGCTATCGTCGGCGACCTGTTGAATTATATCGACGCCGCGTTCCATACCCGTGCCAGCCGCGAGGGCCGCTGCATCGCCGGCCTCTCCATGGGTGGGTACGGCGCTGTTAAGCTGGCGCTCAAGTATCCCCATCTCTTCTGCTCCAGCGTCAGCCATTCGGGCGCCGTGGCGTTTGCGCACCGCAAGATGCCGCCAGATCCCGACAACGCGTGGGCGCGTGAGTGGATCCGAGTGGTGGGTGAAGACCCGGTTGGCGGGCCGGACGATATCTTTGCGCTTGCAGATCGGTTGGCCCCCGCAATGCGGCCGGCGCTCCGCATTGACTGCGGCACGGAAGATTTCCTCATTGAGGATAATAGGGCGCTCCACGCCCACCTGAACGACCTCGATTTTCCGCACGAATACGCCGAACACCCCGGCGGCCACAGCTGGGAATACTGGGACCTCCACATACAAGACACCATCGCCTTTCACGCGCGCAATCTTGGATTGGAGTAGGGGCGTGCCTCGCGCCCGCGCCTCTTTAGCGCCGTAGGCTGCTCAGGCGAAAAAGAGTGAGTGCAGGATCGCAGGAGCGAAACTTGTCCCGAACCTTTCAAACAGACCCCGATCGTATCCGTGCTGTGCGGCGGTCCGCGGGCCGCATGCCTCGCATCCGTGCGCGAACGGCGCGGCCGGGTCGCGCGCATCCGGCTTCGCCGGCGGATATCATGCGACTGCTGTGTGATCTTGGAGAATTCTTTCACTATGGGATTGAAGCGATTGATCTGATGCCCGGCCACACGGAACGCGCCCGGCTGCGACTGGGCGCCCTGAAGGTTCCGGGCCGGATTGTGCTGTATGACCAGCCCCTATCACCCTGGCTGGTTCCGGGCCAGCTTAATGCGTGCGACGAGCGAAGGATCCGGCGCCACGGCGCTCTGGTTGAACCGGTCCTGGGTGGTATCCGGGTGGAGTGGCCGGAAGATGCGCTGCGCGACTTCATGCTCTTTGACGTCCTGCTGCACGAGATCGGGCATCACGTCTTGCAGCATTACACCGGCAAACGAACGGTCCGGGCAGCCAGGACTCGGGATCATGAAGCGTTTGCAATCCGCTTCGCCGCTTGCCGCCAAAAGCGTCGCGCTCCGACGGAGTCGGCGTGACCGATCGACGGATCACGCTCGTAGGCGATCATATTGAGAACCCGGCCAACGCCCGAATGATGATGGACGCTGCAGCGATGTTTGGAGGGCGATGCGTCTTCAGGGATGGCGGTGAGCTGGCGGCGAAGTGGTTGGCTTCTTTCGATGACACCGGCCTGCCGCGCATCGGTCGAGCTGAAATGGCCGAACAGTTCTCGCCGATCATCGCCCTCGACAACCTGAAAGGCGCCGCCGATATCTATGGTTACCGTCTTTCGCCAG
>DASRZA010000076.1:0-8823 GCA_035686845.1 Armatimonadota bacterium
TCACCGGCACAAATCCGGACGGCAGCGCCGGCGATTGCTTCCATGCCGTGTGTATCCCGCACGATCAGAGCAAGCGATCCAGAGAAGCGGTCGCGCAGATGGCTGCCGCGGCTCTGGCTTACTATCAGAAATACGGCACCCCGCCGCCGAGCTGGTACCAGGTGGGGATTGGTCCCACGATTGGACCAAAGCGGTGACAGGGCTAATCTGTTCCGTACCGTAACAAAATGGGCAATCATGCGCCCATCGAGAAAAAGACAAGAGGAGAGATGGCGCCGAACGCCATCTCTCCTCTTGTTGCTTCAGCGGCCCCCTGACGAACTGAGCAGGGAACCAGTTTTTGACTGAATGGTCTTAACAAATACAACTATGATCGTGCGCCCCGGGCTTTCGAGATCTGAAGTCGGGGGAACCCTGGATCGTCCGATGGGCTTAGTTGGCATACGCCATCCGGACTATTTCCTATGGCACCGTGGTTCTGCTACTATACTGATGGCTTCCGGCGAACAGATTTCGCCGCAGTCGCGAAGATTGACGTACTGCTCACCGCACAAGGATCGAGCGAGCAGCACGCGTTATGTAGTAAAATAAGATCATTATTCAGCATCGCTTGCTGAATGGAGTCGACAGACGGCGCTCCACGCCGTTCGTCGAGTAATACTTGCAGTCCGGCAATGTCGGTGTAGCGGCCGCGTGAGAACGTTCGCGTGCTCTGACACTGCCTGACCAATGGTATATCCCGGGTTTAGTGCAGACCCGGCGGAACGCAGACGCCGGCCGGACCGCCAATCGGACCGACCGGAATAGGACGGAAGTCGAGTATTTTCATCCGGCGTGAACTGGTTTTTTCACGTGTTGTTCTTCACAGTTTCTGGTCTGTCTTTTGCCGAAGCGACCAGGCCTTAGCGATCATGCGGTTCTATCTTCAAAGGGATTATCGGCGGGTCCACAGAGTTCTCTAGAGGATTCATCGAAATTTCTTGAAGCCTTTTTTTGGCGAGGTTCGCCAGTGGAGGTCATCGAATGTTAACCACGGTAGTAAAGAAGAATGTTACAGGTCGTAAATTCATCCTCCCGCTCGTAGCGGTCGCGGCGTTATCCGGGTTGCGGGCGGCGCCAGTTCACGCTGCTGACCCGACTTACAGTTATTTCCCAACCGCGAGCGTCACAGATGGGCGAATGCTTGCGGTAGCCGGAGAGGGACTCTCTACGCTGGCCAATACGAAGAACGAAATCCGGATTGTAGTTTCGGCCGGCTTACCATCGTTTGACATCGGATTCTTCGATGGCGACACGGGAAAGGATTCCACCGGCGCCATCAATGTGAGTAATGGCCACTGGGACTCCGGACCTTCACAGGCAATCTATTCACTTTATGCGGATCCGGCCGGTGACGGCAGCGGCGCCGAGGTTGCCTCGAATCTCATCGGAAGCTGGACGGGAAACGATCCTAATCCCTTGATAGACCCGAATCACTCCAATCCGCTCTGGTCAGTGGCAGCCGAATCGAACTCTCAGCCACCCTCGCCCACGATGCCCGACAACGATTGGTGGGACGTGACCGTCACTCCGTCCGCTGCGGCTAAAAGCTCCGGCGGCGCGTACGTCTATACCCTCGTCACAAGCCTTCAAGATCCGGCGACCGCGACTGAATCATGCTTCAAGCTCCGCAGCACCGCGATCATGGGTATCAGCCCACTCACCTGGGCCTTCGATGATGCGCTCCTTACGATCCCCGACGCGTCGATAATATATCCCGGCCTCACCAGCAACGATTTTTTCGTCTCGCACACGCTGCCGACGACGACGACGTATGATGGGACGTGGACGTTCTACTTCAGCCAGCCCGTGCCAACGGCGAACTATACCATCTGGGATGGCGATTTCGACTCCGGTACCACTGCTCATCCGCACCAGCCGGATCCTGACACCGTCGCCTTTGGTCCAACCTTTATTCCGAGTTTCGCCGCAGGCACCAATGCTTTCCCGGCCTCTCCCACGATCTCCTACGGAAACCCTCAGGATCTCGACACTACCACCGGGCTTTTCGGACGCGCTCCTGGAGTGCAATACAGTATTCAGGACCCACTTGGTAATGTTTACTTGAACCAGAATCCGTCCAGCAATCAGTTCTGGGAGCAGTTCAAGATCACCACCGACCCTTCAGCAACCCGAAACGACGCTGACTACGGCCCCGGCTTCATCAGCGATGCGGGAGGAACTGTCAATACGGGTACGCTGCCTGGAGGCCTTCTGCCTGCCGGTGTCTGGCAGATGAATATCATCGGCCTGGACGCCTCGAACACCTGTTTCCTGCACCCCAATCAGTATGCGCTCGGCGTAGGGACTGACGGCAAACCGAGTACCGCCGCATGTCAGCTGAGCAACGTTGAACTCTGGCCGCCGAATCACGACCTTGTGAACATCGGAAACATCGCGCTGGCGCCCGGCATGGACCCGAGCGAGGTCAGTGTGAAGGTTTACAGCAACGAACCGGACGTGCCCACCTCAGACTGTGGCGACGACCATGGGAAGTCGGGCTCAAATGACTGTGGCGACAACGGCAAAGGCGGCGACGATAAGAGCAAAGCCGGCGACGACCACGGCAAAGCTGGCGACGACAAGAGCAAGGAGCATTGCGATAGCTCGGCCGGGAACCATCCTCAGAGCAGCTACGATGGCAAAGACCAGCAGGGAAGCAGCGACAACGGCGGCAAGGACTGTAATAGTGGCGGCGGCGACAAGAGCAAAGCCGGCGACGACAAGAGCAAAGCCGGCGACGACAAGAGCAACGCCGGCGACGATCACTTCTCGCCCGATGCTAAGGTAACCTCGACCTCAAACCAGATCTCGGTGCAGGTTCGCTCTGAGCGCCTGGGATGCGGCGACGGGCGAGTCTACTTGATCGTCGTGACGACTACCGATCCCAGTGGGATCCCGATGGTTTGCGTCAGCTATGTTACGGTGCCGCACGACCAGAGTAAGAAGTCGCTGGCCGACGTTGCCGCAGACGCCGCAGCGGCTGAAGCCTATTTCAATGCTAACGGAGGCGCCATCCCCCCTGGATATGTTCAGGTTGGCGTTGGTCCGGTCATCGGCCCGAAGCAGTAACGACCGGAACTAAACGTTCGCCATGAGGGATGGAGGGTTGACGTCAACTCTCCATCCCTCGTTTCGCGTCTCACCCTGTTGGGCATCCACGCGTCTAACGTCTCGGCCTGTGGGGTATCCACGCGTCTAACGTTTCAGCCGGCGGAGTCTGCGGGTATCCACGTTCAGCGATAGAACGGGAGGTCAAAACGTTGATGCGAAAGGCTATAGCGATACTTTTTTTAGGGGCGCTCTGCGCCTGCCAGGCGCCTCGGCGGGCGCCGTCAAAAACGTCGACCGCCCATCATGCTCCGGCACTTATGCAGGTCAGCAGCGAGGGGTTCGCGCCGGGCGCCATGATTCCGCGAGAGTACACCTGCGATGGGCGCAGCATTTCTCCGCCGCTGTCGTGGTCTGTTGCCCCTCGAGGAACGCGGAGCCTGGCCCTCATCTGCTCCGACCCGGACGCGCCCGGCGGAACCTTTACTCACTGGGTCATCTACAACCTGCCGGCGGCCTCACGGGGTCTTCCTGCAGACGTGCCCGCGTCAGCCCGGCTAAGAAATGGCGCGGATCAGGGTGTAAATGACTTCGGCAAGAATGGTTATGGCGGCCCCTGTCCTCCGAGTGGAGTTCACCATTATCTCTTCGATCTGTATGCGCTCGATACGCGATTGACACCAGCAGGCCGGGTAACGCGGCAGGTTCTTCTGAATGCGATGAAGGACCACGTCCTGGGTCATGGAGAACTGATGGGGCGGTACCGGCGCCAGCGCTGATTAGCAGTGCTGCGGGAGTTCGGGTAAGAACCGCTTGACGAACGCGAGAAGCTCGGATGGCTCGAACGGTTTATAGAGGTAGGCGTCAACCCCGATTTTCCAGGCGTCGGCGGTATCCGTTTCGCTGCTGCGAACCGTTAACATTATCACCGGAATATGGTTGACTTCCGGATTCGCTTTGAGCTTTTTGAGCGTTTCAAAGCCGCTCATCTGGGGCATCATCACATCCAGGATTACCAGGCCGGGCTTCTCCAGAGCGACCTGATCCAGCGCCGCCGCGCCGTTTGGCGCGGTTTGCACACGATATCCGGCTCGTTCCAGATTGATTTGCACGAGCTGGGCGATGTGCTCATCGTCGTCAACAACGAGAATGTACTGCTGCATCAGCATTCCCTTCGATCATCCTGGAGCGCCCGGGGCCGATGTTCTCCCCTTCGGATGGTAGTGGATACCCGGTGATAAGACTTCGAACGCTACCTAATGACAGTTTAGCAGCATCGGTGACATTCTTATCGTAATTTAATCCCATTCGATGTCGATCCCGTTTATCATATACGAGGGAGATCCCTCCTTCGCTTTCATTCGAAAGAGGGGGATCCGCTAGAGCAAATGCCGTATGGTGATGGCTTACTTGCTCGAAACCTTTCTCACGTCTCATACGTCTTTGTGAAAGGGTTACCTATGGGTGGCGCCAGAAGGATCTGGTGGCATGGTGAACAGGATGTTCGTTGGATTACCAGCTAAGGAGGTGCAACTTGAAAGACCGTCAAACCGCGAGCGGCTATCACGCACGGCTGCGCTCGCGAAGACGGGTAGAGTTCCCTGATATCAGGGGGAAAGTGGAAGATGAAGCGGGCTCGGTGGATTACGAGGTGCTGCAGGTCAGTAACGGCAACGTCCTCGTCTGGCTCGAGCGACGTCATCCGGATATGCCGCAGACAGCCAGCGGCGGCTTCGGATGGGTTGAACCTATCGGGGCGGGCGCAGCGGACGCGCTCGATACAGCCCTCGTGAAAACCCGCATTGAACGGCGCCTGCGGTCGAACATGCCGGCGAATTTGTTACGACAACCTGTGGCATGAGCCGCAGCCAACGTGTATGCCGCGGGAATGATAGCCATATCGCACTTATATCTAAGCTAGTCCTGAAATTAGTGGTTGGTTCCGCAATTATCTTTACTCCGGCGCTCGTGGCAGCGCCGAAGCCCGCCCCGGTCGCTTCAGCGACCGGGGCGTTTTATTCTTCTCCTCCCGCGTCATCCCCCTTTGGAATCAACGGTGTCGGTTATTTCTTTTTTCGCGACAGCCCGGACGCGGAGAAGACTGCCAGTCACCGGATGGACCTGATGGACCAGGCTGGCATCGCCTGGGACCGCTTCGATTTCTGGTGGAGCGTCATTGAGCCGGAGAAAGGGAAATTTGTCTACAACACGCCCGATCAGGCGATCGCGCTCTACCGTAAGCATCATATTCAGATGATGCCCATCCTCTCCTACTCCAGCGCCTGGGGCCATCATCCGCCGGCCGATGACGCCGAAAGAGCGGCGTTTGCCGGCTATGCCTCTAAGGTTGTCCATCGATATCATCGATGGATTCACGCCTGGGAGATATGGAACGAGCCGAATATTCCGACTTTCTGGAAACCGCAGCCTTCCGATAGGCAGTACCCCCTTCTGCTCAAGGCCGCGTCGAAGGCCATTCATGACGCTGATCCTCAGGCGCTGGTCGTAGGCGGCGCCACGAGCGAGACCGATACGGTATTCCTGCGGAACCTGAGCCGGTACGGCGCCTGGGACAGCATGGACGTGGTCTCCATTCATCCCTACAGCATGTCGGACGGGCCGGTGGCGTGCAAGCTGGACCTCCAGATCCAGCGCGTGAAAGACCTGATGCATGAGTTGGGGAAGCCAAAACCGATCTGGATCACCGAGATGGGCTGGACCGCCGATCCGGGCACGCCACAGAAGCCCGGCAATCCGCATGACCTCAATAAGCAGTCGGCGGAGCTTGTTCAAAGCTATGCCATTGCGCTGGCGAACGGAGTGCAGCGGCTTTTCTGGTTCAACCTGGTGGACTTCAACGAAAAATGGGGACTTACTTCGGATCACGAGGTCCCCAAGCCCTCGTTTGACGCTTACCGGGTGATGAGCTCTCAACTAAACGGGGCGCGGCCCGCCGGCATGCTCCCGCAGCGCGACGGACGCGCCTACGTTTTCGCCCGCGGGAACGAAACGATCACTGTGGCGTGGGCCAACCGAGGAAAGACGGCTGAGCTCCACGCGCCCACCGGTTCTCGGGCACTGGATCTTTATGGCAAGCCTGCAGCGGCCTCGAATGGCGCCTTCCCGCTGAGCGAAAACCCGATCTACGTCATTTCACCCGGCGCCGCTCTGGCGCGTCGGGCCATGCCGCCCGACCCGCACGCCTATTACGCCTCCAACCTTGTGGTAAACGGCGATTTCAGCCTGGCAAGCGGCGGATCGCCGTACGGCTGGCATCGCGGAACGTTCGATGGTCAGCGGAAAGAGGGGGACTTCAGCGCCGTCAATTTGGGCGGACGGATCATCCCGGAGCTCGCTCAAACCATGGAATCAAAGATTCCACAGGAGGCGACGTGGGAGAGCTTCTATGTGCCGATTGAACCGGGCCATCACTATCGTCTCACGGCCCGGATCAAGCCGATCAACGCGACAGGGGTCAACACAGTGTCGCTCGGATTTCTTGGCGGGGCCGGCTGGGGCTGGAAACAAGAGAACGCGTCGCCTTCGGTCACGGGCGATGGCGGCTGGCAAAACGTCACGGTCACAGCGGCAGCGCCGGCGGATGCGGCGTTCGTGCGGGTTCATCTCAACTCATCGGGGAATACCGGCGCCGTCCAATTTGACAATGTTCGGCTGCAGGAAATCCCGTAACAGAGGTGGGCCCGTAAGGGCTGTAACTACCTGATCCGGGCAAGGGTCTAAACTTCAGGTGTATAGTATGGTCGGTAGCCCCTCCGGCCCCGGCGCCTGACGCCGCCCGAGTCCGCCACTGCATGGCCGCGATCCGCGACGGTTTGATCATCTCCGGGGCTCGGCGCTCGACGGACAGAGCCGGCGGAACCGATAGCGAGGCGCTAATGATGCCAGTCCCCTGCTTGAGTCAGCCTCACAACCGGTTAGCCCGGCGCCTGGCCGCGCTCACCTCTCTAATTCCGATCGTCCAGATCGCCCTCATCTTCGGTTTCATCGGTCCTGCGCGGGCGCTCCCAGCCGCGCCCGCTCCTACCGGCGCCACCCCAATAACTGCGCCGACATCAGCAGTCCCTGCGAGCGCGGTCGGCACGCTTGAGATCAACGCGACACCGGAAGGGGTATCGATCTACGCCATCTCTGTGGATGCGCAAAAGCTGTTCACCACGCTGGCTGAAAAGACCGGGCTTCAGGTGATTGTGGATGACACCGTCAAACGGCAGATTACCGTGAACCTCACGAATTTGAAGCCAGAGGACGCGCTCAACGCGATTGTTTCGGTTTCCGGGCTTTCGTCCCTGAAGCTCAAAGATGTCTGGCTTATTAGCGAGGGAATCCCGAGTGGACCCTCATCGTACCTGCTTTCCGATATCGATTCTATCCGCACCAAATATGTGGACGCGGCGGCGGCAAAGTCGCTCCTTCCGGTTTTCCTGCAAGACTATGTGAAGGTGGACGCCGACCAGAATTCGGTGGTGCTATCGGCGCCGGCGCCGGTGTTGGAGAAGTTTCGAGGCGACATTACACGGTTCGACGTGCCGGCCATTCAGATACTCTTTGATGTGCTGATGGTAGAAATGAGCGACACGGCGCTGGATCAATTGAACCTGGGTCTTGAAGGGACAGACCCGAACGCGCCGGCGCCGAACCTTCTCTATAACAACGCGGGGAAGGGATTTTCACTGGTCGCTGGCCTCGGACAACTGTCGTACCAGGGGGTGCAAACGCTGCCCAACTCATTTGACGTACGGATTCAGGCGCTTGTCCAGAAGGGTGTGGCGCATATCCGTGCGAACCCGCAGATCGCGACGGTGAGCGGCCGGCAGGCGCAGCTCTTTATCGGGCTGCAGCGGTACATCAGCACGCCGGTACAGCTCCCGAGTGGTAACGGTGGCCAGGGTTTCAGCCAGCTCAATTATATTAGCGCCGGAGTCAACCTCCAGATTACGCCGTTTACGGGCGCTACCGGCGTGATTTTTACCAACCTTCAGACGGAGGTCAGCGTACTTGGCGCTGATGATCCCACAACGCATCTGCCAGATAAGAGCACCCGCCAGGCCACCACCGTGGTCACCGTTCGCGACGGGCAGACCATCGTGCTCGGTGGGCTCAACCAGGATGAGGTCCACGAAACGAGGACTAAGGTACCGGTTTTAGGGGATATTCCTCTAATCGGGAAATTGTTCCGCACGCACAGCCTGGAACACCAGCTTACTCACCTGCTGATCTTTATAACCCCGCATGTTCTTTCAGAGACGGGGCATCTTCCCGCAAATCAGGAAGAGCAGCTGAAGAAGCAGTACCTGCGCCCCGGGGATGAGCCGCCGCCAGGAGACAGCAGCCTCGGAACGGGGCGTTGAAAAGCGAGAAGGCGCCGAGCCGGGCGCCTGCGACTGCCCTGATCGTGATCGCGGTCGCGTTTGGACCACTTCTGGCCGCGGGGCGTGTCCGGGCGCAAACCGGCCCCGCGTTTGTCTATGTGACGAAAGTGGACGTAAAACAGCTCTCCAACGCAGTTCGAATCACCATTGTTGCGGATGGCACGATCAATTGGCGGCGCGATAACGATTTTCTCAGCCAGTTCTTTGATTTTAATCCGCCGTATGAAAATAAGCGGGTGCAGCGATTCCAGTTGAAGCTGAGTAACTGCCGGTCGAAAGTAGGCAGCTTTACGCCCGTGGAGCTGTACCCGGTGGATTACCTGGAGTTTGCGATCCCGGAAGA